>NZ_CAJCHS010000257.1 GCF_903970205.1 Nevskia soli
CTATCGAACGGCCGCGCGCATCCGATTTCGATCTGTCCGATTTCGACCTTGGCATCGAGCTTCGTCCGGCGTTACAATGAAATGAATCGTTGATATCTTTACTGGCAGCGATATCTTCACCGGCGCCCGAAAACTAAATCAGTCGTTTCGGCGCGACTCGCCTCCCCCTGGCTCGAGCGGCATCTGCACTGAGTGGTTGTACAGACAAAATCCGATCGCGGAAGGTGACCGAATTGGCAGTTGATAACTCCCCACTTGATATCGCCGCAGTTGATACTTCCAGCGACAAGTTCCACGATGAATGCGGCGTGGTAGCCATTTTCGGGCACCCCGAAGCGTCCAAACTCGCCTACCTCGGCCTGTATGCGCTGCAGCATCGCGGGCAGGAAAGCGCCGGCATCTCCACCAGCGACGGCGAACTGATCCACTCCCACAAGAAGATGGGCCTGGTATCCGACATCTTCACGCAGGATGTTCTCGATGCATTGCCGGGAAACCTGGCCATTGGGCACACCCGCTATTCGACGTCGGGCGATACCGCGCTGCTCAACGCGCAGCCTTTCGCGGTGGCGTGCAACAAGGGCCGCATCGCCGTCGCGCATAACGGGAACATTACGAACGCGCTGGAGTTACGGCGTTCTTTGGAGCACCATGGGGCCATCTTCCAGGCCAGCAGCGACACCGAAGTCATTCTGCATTTGGTGGCGCACTCGCGCGAGCGCACGTTAGCCGGCGCTCTACGCGATGCGCTGCTGCAGCTGGAAGGCGCCTTCTCCATCGTCTTTCTCGCCGAGGACCGCATCATCGTCGCCCGCGATCCTCACGGATTCCGTCCGCTCGCCATGGCGCAGATGGAGCGCGGCGGCGAGCAATGCTACGTCTTTGCGTCCGAGACCTGCGCATTCGACTTGCTCGATGCGGTGTATCTGAACGAAGTGCAGCCCGGCGAGATGGTGATCGTCGGTCCCGAGGGCGTCACGCGCGAGCGTTTCGCGCCGGAGCAGCCGCTTTCCTTTTGCGCATTCGAACACGTCTATTTCTCGCGGCCGGATTCGATGGTCTTCGGCCGATCCGTGCAGGAATCGCGCGAAATGCTCGGATGTCTACTGGCCCGGGAAGCTCCCGCCGACGCGGATATCGTCGTGCCCGTGCCGGATTCGGGAGTCGCCGCGGCTCTCGGCTACTCGCACGAAAGCGGCTTGCCCTTCCGGCTCGCCCTGATTCGCAATCACTATGTCGGACGCACCTTCATCGAGCCCTCGCAGGCGATCCGCGATTTCGGCGTGCGCTTGAAGCTGAATCCGGTGCGGCATCTGCTGGAAGGCAAGCGCGTGGTTCTGGTTGACGATTCCATCGTGCGCGGGACGACCAGCCGCAAGCTGGTGCGAATGGTGCGCAATGCGGGAGCGCGGGAAGTTCACCTGCGCGTCTCCTGTCCGCCGACGATTAGCCCGTGTTTCTACGGCGTGGATACGCCCACCCGCAAAGAGTTGATTGCCGCCAACAGCACGGTCGAGGAAATCCGAAAGTTCGTCGAGGCGGATTCACTGGCCTATCTTTCTCTGGGATCGCTGCGCAAATCGGTGGCCGATCGGGACGCGAATTACTGCTATGCCTGTTACACGGGAAACTATCCGACCGACCTGATCGGCGTCGACCAGTTACTCGCGACGGCTCGCTAAGGGCGATCGAGTGGCAGGCCAACCAGGAGTTTCCGATCTGTCCGGATTCCGATACTCACCGCCGCGGCAGGATTAGAATCGCGATACTTCCGCCGCGGTCGGAGCGGTTCGTCAGCGTGAGCGAGCCGCCATGCGCTTCGGCGATCTGGCGGCTGAGCACCAGACCGATGCCGCTGCCGTGCGGCTTGGTCGTGAAGAACGGGATGAAGAGGTTCGCGGGGTTGGCGATTCCTGAACCTTCATCCACCACCGAGAGTTCAAGCAGGTCGGGTTTACTCTTCCAGGTCACCGTGATTTTGCCGCCGTTCGGAGGAGTGGCATCGGCAGCGTTGCGGATCAGGTTGATCAGAAGCTGGTCGAGCTGGTCCGGATCGCCGGGGATGGTGATGAGTTCGCCGGGTTCGATGATCACCGGAAGGCGTGTTTCGAGCACAGCGTTGCGCTGTACCCATTCACTGACGTTGAGGGCTTGAAGCACCGGCGCCGGATGACGGGCCAAGCGGGCGTAGGCGCCGGTGAAGCGATTCAAGGCGGCGGAGCGGGCGGAGATGATTTCGAGGCCGCGCGATGCGTCCTCGCGCCAGTCTTCCGGGAGCGGATCGTGGGTCAGCATCTGGGCGAGGGATTCGGAGATGGATTTCACCGGCGTCAGCGAGTTGTTGATCTCGTGCCCGAGAACGCGGACCAGACGCTGCCAGGCCAGCAGTTCCTCTTGCCGCAGCACTCGCGTCAGGTCGGAAATGACGAGCAGCCAGTGCGGCGCCCCGTGTTCACGGAATTCGCCGCGGCGGATGTTCCACACGCCCGAGCCGCCAGGAAAGGTTTTGCGCACCGAGGATGCGCCGTCGCCGACCAGCAGGTCGGAAAGCGCCAGCTCGGATGCGGTCAGACCCATGACGCGTTCCGCGGGTTGGTTCAACAGCTTCTCTCCCGCGCGGTTGATCAGGCGCAGGTTTTCCGTGGCGTCGAACGCGAAGATGGCGACGTCGATCTCGGCCATGACCTTGCGAAGCAGGGCCGTGGCTTCGAGAGCGCTGGAGCGCTGGTCGCGCAGCGTGTCCGCCATGTGATTCACTTGCGTCATCACTTCGGTGAGCGCGTCATCGCGATGCGAGCCGCGCGCCCGGAACGAGAAGTCGCCTTCGCGCAGCGCGGCCAACAGGTTCGAGACGGTGCGTAGCGGGAACACGATGTTCTCGCGAAGCGCCGCGGCGCAGATCAGCCAGAAGAGCGCGACGAAAACGGCGACAGTGACTTTGAGATGGAGCGAGTCTCCGTAGACCCAAATGAGAACTACGGTACCGACCGTTCCGGGCAA
>NZ_CAJCHS010000258.1 GCF_903970205.1 Nevskia soli
GTTGCGCGCTCGATGTCGTTCCCTGCCCCGGTGGTCATCTGGTTGAGGTACTTCTCTTCGGCGATACGGCCGGCCATCAGGATGGCGAGTTGATCGTCGCAATAAGCTTTCGAATAGTTGTGTTTATCGTCAATCGGCAGCTGCATGGTGATGCCGAGGGCCATGCCGCGGGGAATGATCGAAACCTTGTGCAGCGGGTCGGCGTTGGGCAGCATGGAGGCGACGACCGCGTGGCCGGCTTCGTGATACGCGGTGGTCCGCTTCTCCGATTCGGACAGGATCA
This sequence comes from Nevskia soli, assembly GCF_903970205.1. Lineage (GTDB taxonomy): Bacteria > Acidobacteriota > Terriglobia > Bryobacterales > Bryobacteraceae > Bog-113. The sequence continues at coordinate 284 of NZ_CAJCHS010000258.1, forward strand.
TCGACTTGCGCTCGGCGCCCATCAGCACCTTGTCCTTCGAGATCTCGAAATCGACCATCATGACCAGCTTGCGATTCTGACGCGCGGCGTTCAGCGCGGCTTCGTTCACCAGATTGGCGAGATCGGCGCCGGCGAGACCTGGTGTGCCACGAGCGAGAACCGAAAGATCGACATCGTCGCCCATCGGAATCTTCTTGGTGTGTACTTTGAGGATCGCCTCGCGTCCGCCGACATCGGGACGGCCGACGACCACGCGGCGATCGAAACGGCCGGGGCGCAGCAGAGCCGGATCGAGCACATCCGGGCGGTTCGTGGCGGCCACGAGAATCACGCCTTCGTTGGATTCGAAGCCATCCATCTCGACCAGCAGTTGGTTCAGGGTCTGCTCGCGCTCATCGTGACCGCCGCCGAGACCGGCGCCGCGATGACGTCCGACGGCGTCAATTTCATCGATGAACACGATGCACGGCGCGTTCTTTTTGCCTTGCTCGAACAGATCGCGGACGCGGCTGGCGCCCACGCCCACGAACATCTCGACGAAATCGGAACCGGAAATCGAGAAAAACGGCACGCTGGCTTCGCCGGCGATCGCACGGGCGAGCAGGGTTTTGCCGGTACCCGGAGGCCCGATCAGCAGCACACCTTTGGGAATGCGGCCGCCGAGCTTCTGGAATTTCTGCGGCTCGCGGAGGAACTCGATAATTTCCTGCAGCTCTTCCTTGGCCTCTTCCACACCGGCAACATCTTTAAAGGTGACTTTCTTTTGCTGGCTGGAGTGCAGCCGGGCCCGGCTCTTGCCGAAGCTGAGCGCCTTATTGCCGCCGCTCTGCATCTGGCGCACCATGAAAATCCAGAAAGCGATGAGCAGGATGAACGGCGAGAAGTTCATCAGCACGCTGACCCAGGGAGTCGTATTCGAATCCTTGAACTCGACGTTGATGTGCTTGGCGTCGAGAGCTTTGATGACGTCCTGATAATAGACCGGCAATTGAACGCGCAACGAAGCGTTCTCATTCACGAAATCGGCCTTAGCTTCCGAGCCGGTGACGACGACGTTCTTGACGTTGTCTTTCTCAATTTCGCCCATGAACTGGGTGTAGCTAATCTGCTTTTCCGGCTTCCCATGGCCGGAATGGACGACCGTCCACAGCAACACGGCGACGCAAATGAGCACCGCCCAGAAAATGATCGTTTTGATATTAGAGTTCACTCTATCTCCGCATGAGGCCGACGCTTACAGGAAAGCGCGATCCCAACCTTATAGACGTACGGGGCCCGGATCCTGATTCCGGTTGTTTACCTGTTCAGTGATCGACATCGGCCGCGAGGTATCTGGCCCGGCGGCAAAGTCGGCGGCGGCGCCGAAGTTGCGAGTCCAGACGATCGAATCGCCAATGGCCAGAACGGGCCATGTGCGCCGCTCCCACAGCGGGATTTTCGCCTCTTGAAAGAGGGTTTTCAGTTTCACCTCGGATCGCTTGCCGACCGGCCGGAACTGGTCCCCCGGCTGCCAGGTGCGCAGTTCGATCGAACCGGGAAGACGGTCTCCGTCAACATACCTTAACATCTCATTATATAGACTTTCTGACGCGGGCTTCGGTAGCACTTCGCGGATGATCAGTACGGAAGACGACTCCGGGAGCCGGATTTCTCCCGGAACTGTCACCTTGGCTGAAAAATGGCGCTCTCCCGAGTAAGCGTTCGGTGTTGCGAAACGAAGCCAGCCGAACGAACGCATGATATCGACGCCGGGAATCTGGAGGCGTCCGGCGCCTTCCGGCTGGGCCGCGAGGGCGCGAATTCGTTCGACATGAGCGAATTCAATGGAGCGCAGGTCGCCGCGAATCTGTTCAATCGCATGGCGAATGAGCCGGCGCGCGGCGGCTACAGGCAGCGCGTTCAAGGCCTCGGTTGTGCAGATTTGGGCACTTTCGCCGTGGGGCGGGCTGAGGTGTTCCTGGGCGAGGTTGTGCACGATTGTGCGCCAGTAGGCCTCTTCGTCCTGGGCCCATTCAGCCGTCGTGGAGAGTGCATTTTCGATCTGCGGATTCCAGTTATCCCGCAGATACGGAAGGAGTTGCTGACGGATCCGGTTGCGATCGAACGCCGGATCCCGGTTCGATGAGTCGTCGCGCCAGTCTCCAGGCGCGAGTTGTTCGCGAACTTCGTCGCGGGTACATGCGATGAACGGGCGGATCAAACCGTCGTCAGTGACCGGCCGGATGGCGGAAAGACCGGCGGTGGCGGCTCCGCGAAGGAATCGGTAGAGGACCGTTTCGGCTTGATCGGAGGCGGTGTGGCCCAGCGCGACGCGATCGAGGTTGAGCGCACGCATGCGGTTGCGGAACCAGGCGCGGCGGAGGTCGCGGGCCTCCTGCTCGAGGTTCTCGTTGCCGGCTAAGGGGAGCTCCGCTACCTCGCACGGGATGTTGAGGGTTTCGGCGAGATTGGAAACGAACCGCGCGTCGGCATCCGATTCGGCGCCGCGCAGTTGATGGTTCACATGTAAAACGACGAGTTCGAAGCCGGTTTGGTTCGCGAGGGCGTGAAAAAACCGCAGCAGGGCGACAGAATCAGCGCCGCCGGACACGGCAATTCCGATCCGGCGCGCGTCGTGGGGAATCATTTTCCAGCGATCGAGGGACGCGGTCACGCGCTCGTGGAAGGTGTCGGGTCGCACGCCGTCCGGATTGTAGCAGGGTGGTTGACTTTAGGCGGGGCGTGTGGTAGAACTAGTCAGACTGGTTAGGATATATGATTGAGACTTTGGAGAGACCGCAAGAACAAGAAGAGGTTGAGCCTTCGGGTGGTTGGCAGATTCAGACCGCGAAGGCGAAATTCAGTCTCGTGTTCCGATTGGCGCGCACCACGGGACCGCAACGGATCACGCGACAGGGCAAGGAGGGCGTCGTCATGGTGTCAGAAGAAGAATACGAGCGGTTGGTCCATCAATCGCGCCAGTCGAAGAGTCTGATGCAGTTTTTCCGCGAATCTCCGCTGGTGGGGCTCGAACTCGATTTTGAGCGCGATCGCGATGAGGGCCGGGACATCGAACTGTGAGCGGATATCTGCTCGATACGAACTGCGTTTCGGAAGCGGTGAAACTCAGACCTGACCCGCAGGTTGCGGATTGGATCGAGTCGGTCGACGAGTCGCTTCTCTTTCTCAGCGTGATGACTCTGGGCGAGATTCGGAAAGGATTGGCGAATCTCGAACAGGGCAAGCGAAGAACGCAGCTGGAAACATGGCTGGAGATCGACCTGCGGGACCGCTTCCACAAGCGGATACTTGGCATCGACCGCGCGATTGCCGACCGTTGGGGCGCCCTTACCGGAGAAGCGAAGCGGCGCGGACAAACCGTGGCAGTCGTCGATGGGATTCTGGCGGCGACGGCGCTTCACTACAACCTGACTGTAGTTTCGCGCAACGCGAACGACTTTGCACGCGCCCAGGTTGCCGTTCTGAATCCCTGGTCGCAGTGACGAACCCCTAGTGATGTAGAATTCGATTCTGAATTCAAAGTCACTATGTCCTTCTACCGATCTACTTTCGTCTGCGTCTTTACGCTTCTAACTGCGGCTCCATTTACTTCCGCGCAAAGCCGGCCGGCGATCACCGGAATCTCCCATATGTGTGTGTACACCAGCGACGCGAGTGCCGCGGACCATTTCTACGGCCACATACTCGGGGCGCAGAAAGGTTCCGACCCGCAAGACGCAAACGGAACGCGCTATTACTTCAGCCCCACTCAGTTCGTCGAGGTTCTGCCGTTACCCGCGGAGCATGGTATCAGCAGGATGGCTTGCGTAGCTTACAACACTCCGGATGCCGGGGGATTACTTCGTTACCTGCGTAACCGCAGTGTGAATGGCGTGAGCGAGCTTCATACGGGTGCTGACGGAAGCCATTGGTTTCAGACCAAAGATCCGGAAGGAAATCAAGTTCAATTTATTCAGCCTGGCAACTCGATTCCGATGCCGGACGCCAAGCCGATCAGTAGTCGAATCATTCATGTCGGTTATCTGGTAAATAGCAGGGCCGCGGAAGATCACTTCTACAAAGACGTTCTCGGATTCCGGCCTTACTGGTTCGGAGCGATGCATCCGGACCATCTGGACTGGGTGTCGCAACAGGTTCCGGATGGGCATGACTGGCTCGAATATATGTTAGTTGGCGACGGCTCTACAACGCCTTTGTCGAAAGTAGATCAGCGTGAGTTAGGAGTCCTCAACCACTTTTCTTTAGGAGTTCGGAACATGGAAGGGGCGATGACGACCTTATTCGGAGAAGACCGGTTGAGTCCGAGGCACGACGGCCCGCAGATGGGTAAGGATGGTAAGTGGCAGGCGAATCTTTATGATCCGGATGGCACGCGCGTGGAACTCATGGAGTTTCAACCGGTAACTAAGCCTTGCTGTTCGGAGTTTACCGCGGAGAGTCCGCGCGACTAATCATGTCGCCTGCTGAACTTGATCCGTATGTGCTGGAACGGATGCGCTGCGAATGGGACAAACGCGCGCGCGAGAATGCGCGCCATTTCATCGCGACGGCCAACGACGAATGGAACACCGAAGAATTCTTCAACTCCGGCCGCCTGAACCTATTCTTCGAGATCCTTACTGACCTCGGAAACGTCTGCCAAGGTAAGGGTCCGAAGGATATGAAGGTACTCGAGATCGGCTGCGGCGCCGGGCGGATGACCCGCGCGGCTGCCGAGGTGTTCGGCGAAGTTTACGCTGTCGATATCAGCGGCGAAATGATCGCGAAAGCGAAAGAGGCGCTCGCCGATTTGGGCAATGTCCATTTGTTTCAAAACAGCGGCGCGGACCTGCAGGTGCTCCGGGGGGGCGGCCTCCAGATAGATTTTGCTTTTTCGTTTATTGTCTTCCAACACATTCCGAGCCGCGAGATCATTTACAGCTATGCGCGAGAAGTCCATCGGGTTCTTAGGCCGGGAGGGCTGTTCAAGTTTCAGGTGCAGGGTGTTCCTTTAACCGAAGGCGAAGCCGATACATGGCAGGGCGTTCATTTCACCGACCAGGATGCGGTTGAGATGGCTCACGCTAGCGGGTTTGAGCTAAGATACCGGCAGGGAGCCGGTACTCAGTACTTTTGGCTGTGGTTCTTCAAGCCGGAAGCTATGGAAGCGTCGAAAGACTCCGCATAGGTTAGTAAACGACGTCGCGACACATTCAACGGATGGAACACGCAAAATCTTTGCGTATCTTGGTTTGCTGAATTCTGACCGAGAATGGGTAAGGCGCGCCTGGCGTTGCAAATTCATCGATTGATCCGGCAGCGCGTGATCGTTGGACTTCTCGGCGTGAAACCGCCGCAAGTTGGTCCGCTGATGCGCAACCGATCACTTTCTCCCACTCCGGAGCAAGGGCTGGGCGCCTTCCCGGTCCACACCGGCAGCAGGCTCCGCGAATTCGTAGCCGACCAGTATCACGGACAAGGCCGCGACAGCGAAGCTATGGAACTCCTGTGGGCCATGTTTATCGAGCGTCCCGGTCTGACGAGTTATCAGACTCTGGAACGACACGCAACGCGAGCGGGAGTCTGGCCGGAATGGAGGGAACGGGCGGTTTCCGAGGTACGGGCTAGGATCGCGCGGGCTAACCAGCTAGTAAGGGCGCAAGGCCGAAGTTTTTGGAACATAGCAGAGGGCGATCGCTCGCTGCTGGTGGAGATATTTCTCCATGAGCGCAAACTTGAAGAAGCCTGGCGGGAAGCCGAAACCGGGGGATGCTTCGATCGCCTCTGGCTTCGGCTTGCGGAAGCGCGGGAGAAGGATCGTCCCGAAGACGCGGCTTCAGTCTATCTGAGGCTTGCGGGCAATCTGCTGCAGATCAGTCGAAATTCGCGCTATGAGGAGCCGGTCGAGTTACTGATCAAAGCAGCCGGTGCAATGAAACGAGCCAATCGCATGGACGAGTTCACCCGGCGTTTAGATGAGCTAAGATTGCAATATAGAAGTAAGCGAAACTTCACAAAGCTACTAGAGGACCAGCGGGAATTGTTGTCGGGTGGCCGTTAGTCAGCGACTGAGCCGGACCTGCACTCTGGACAGCGTGTGCTCCTTAGTTAGCGGCTTGCCTCCGCTGACATCTTGCAGAAAAAACTGCATACCGTTGCTGACCCATTTACCCGTACGCGCCTGGCCGGATCCGCTGCTCCTCGCGAATAAGGCTCCATCGGGCGCGTTTACGTGAACCTCGGACGCCACGCCGTCTGGGACGGTCCAGAATAGCTCTACTTCGCCTAGACCGCTGCCGTCCGGCTGAATGACATGATCCGGCCGTGCAACGAGGGTAACTTCGTGCGGGTTTGCGGCTGCTTTCGCGACTGCCGCTCGTATTTGAGTCAAGAGTGGTGCGGTGGTTGCATCCGGCGCACCGTCGCGTTTCGCCTCGCCCAGAAAATTCTCTGCATCCGCCCAGAGACCCCAGTTAATTGCTATCTGAGCGCTTGCAAGTAAAGACTTCGGGTCATGAGGCCTCGCACGAGCCTGTTCGAGTAGCGGCTTCAGCGCTGGAACAATGACTTCGCTACGAACCTCAGAAGCGGGGATCGCCGCAACGGGCTGGATGTTCAGCAATCGATCCGATGAATTAAAGGTAGCTATGCGGTCGAAGTTCTCGAGCTTCAAATCGGCAGCATGCGGAAAGTCCGCTAGCGGGCTGCTTCGGCGGTACTCGATCGACTCCGGGAGCACTACAGACCATAAGATTCGATCGCCGAACTCGTCGTGAAGGAAGTCTCCCGCCTCCCAAGGTATGGAAGTGTCTTCGAGGCCGACCACCAAGACCCGCGACGGCCGCGGGATCGCTCGCAACCGGTTAAGGGATTGGACCATAGCTGCGCCTTTTCGATCCTGCTCTACAAACCATCGCTCCGCCGGCGTCTGATAAGTCCACCAGTAACCACCGGGGCCGGCGATAACAAGTACCGCGACGACTGCCGTGACAAGGTTCAGAAAACTCAACCGCATCGGGCGCGCCGGTCTACCTATCAGCAGCACCGGGGCGAGAAACAAAGGAGCTGCGAGCCACGCATACTCCGAGTCGAGATGGTTGGGAAGGATCGCATGCGGGATGAAAACGGCCAAACCGGCAAGCACAAAAGCGCAACCGAGCACGAAACGAGAGCGATCGCGCGCAACCGTAGCTATTCCGATCAACGGAAGTAGGATGAATGCGGGGTTGAGGAAGTGACGAAGGTAGAAGTAATAAGTGCGGGCGAGATCTGAGAGAGCGAGGCTCATCTTATAATCCGAGCTAACATTCGCAGGAGGCCAGCCGATGTGCCGGTTCCAGGCGTAACTGCAGCAAACCAGAATGACCAATAAGACGAAGAAAGCTGCGTGACTCCGCCGGTTCTGCCGACCTGAGAATGCTAGTCCGGCTAACAGGCACAAGGCTGCTACGAAATAAGTCTCTTTCGAGAAGGCGGACATAGCGGTGCAAGAGACCGCACCTATGGCCAGGATCACCCTACGGGCCGGACCTAGAGTTCTCCGAGCATCCACGAATGCCAACCAAGCGAGCAGACCGAGCAGCAGAAAGAGGTAAGCGGATTCCGCCGCCAGATCGTGCCGGTGCACGGCGTAGAACTCGGGATGCCCGAAAAGAACCACCACGTAAATGGCAAACGGCGCAAGAACCCTATTGGAGTAGAGACCAAGCGTACGTTGCGCAAAAGCTAACGTTAAGAGCACGCTCAATAGCGCGATGACAATCTCGCCGGCCAGTAGCGTCGGAAATCCGGCGTCGGCCAGAAACTTTGCGACCGCGAAAGACGCCGGCCGGGAATAGCGCGTGAGGAGAATCGAGTACGGATGGACCGCGGACGCGGCGTAGTCATAGAAGTCCACGTGAAATGCGGAGAGAGGCGCGAAGTATCCCGGAAACAGGAATTTCAGGCAGAGCCAATAACCGGCCAGGACGATCCCGACCGCTGCCGCCCAGAACATCGCGACCTGCCGATACATGCGGTTTAAGTGTCGCATCAACCGCGCGGAGACCCATCAAGCCATCGATCGCGAAACTCAGCCAAAACATTTTTTCCGCGTCCTGTTTTCACGCGTATAATGGGCTAATGGCTACAACAATGACTCAGACCCAACTCACGCGGTCGATCGCCGAAGCTTGCGAGCTGCCGACCAAGACCGCCAAGATGCTCCTCACGTCGCTGAGCGAGATTGCTGTCCAGGAGGTCAAGAAGAACGGCGTGTTTGTGGTGCCGGGCATCGGCCGTCTCGTGAAGGTGGACCGGAAGGCTCGCATGGGAAGAAATCCGGCGACCGGCGAAAGCATCAAGATCGCGGCGAAGAAGGTGGTTAAATTCCGGATCGCCAAGAGCGCCAAGGATGCGATTGTGCCGCCGAAGGTGAAGAAGTAGCCGCGGTAAAGCGCACCACTGACGAAGGGCTCAGGATTGGCAGCAAGCAGGTCCCGAGCCTAGGTTTCGGCGCGGAGCGAAGGCATTCGTAAGGGATCCTTCCGGAGCGCCAGCTTGCTTGCGCGCGCGGCGCGGTATGCGGTTTTCGGTGGTCGTGAAGTTCGGTGTCGTTTTTGAAGTTGGCAGCCATTACGAGTTTGCGGTGGTGTTTACAGGTCGAGAAAACCCGTCTTGATAAAATTCGGTAAACCGACCGTTACCCCGTGAATCTCAAGACAGTTTCCCTGTTCGCTCCTGTTGTTCTACTCTCCCTCACCATGGCCGCGGCGCAGGAGCCTCAAGCACCACCAACCGGTTCTCCAGCCCCGGCAGCGGCACGTCGCGCTAATTACGCCCAGACGTTCTTCGGTCTTAGCGCCCCGCCAGATCCCGCCGCCGTCGATCGCGGCCAGAAGCTTTTCGTCAGTAATTGCGGCTTCTGCCACGGAACCAATGCGACCGGCGGCAACTCCGGCCCGGATCTGGTGCATTCGGTCCTGGTGCTCCACGACGATGGAACCGGTAAAGAGATTGGCCCCGTCATCCTGAACGGTCGCCCCGCCCAGGGCATGCCGAAGTTCGCGTTCACCGATGCGCAGATTAAGGATCTCGCCGCGTTCTTTGTTTCGCGCTCGCAGGCGGTCGCCAATCGCATGGAGTACAAGATACTGAACGTCGTCACCGG
>NZ_CAJCHS010000259.1 GCF_903970205.1 Nevskia soli
GAACATGATTCAGGAGCGTCGGCCCGAGCGCGAATCGGTAAGCCTTGGCCGGCATACCGTTCAGCAACGACGGAATAAACGGAGTCGCGGCTAAATGCAGCGCGCCCAGAGCCATCAAAAGCAATCCAGCGGCCCGCAGCAACCCCCTGGCAAGCCTCTCGTTCAGCATAGTTGTTCGGCGTCCCTTCGTTCCTCCCGCCGCACCCCGCCACACGATAACGACCCGACCAAGGATGGCGGGCGTGCTCTGCTTGACTCGCGCGTTCGCCGGGTGTCGAAAGTTCTCCAACTAACACGCCTCAGTATTCTCTCACGGTGTTTTGCAGCCCTCCTTCATCCGGCGCGCCTAAGTCGCCGGGTAGAATAGACGCGTGTTTCCGCTCCGATCCCTGTTCCCGCTTGCGCTCCTTACAGCGCTCGCGTCCCGAGCATTCTCTCAGTCCGAGGTCGTGGACATCATGGTTCACTCGCCCGGCCTTGAGCACAATCTACTCGGTGATCCCGCTGACCAGCCTGCGGCCGTCTACCTTCCGGATGCTTATCGCAAGGAGCCGCAGCGGCGCTTTCCCGTGCTCTACTTTCTGCACGGTTACAGCGATCGAACCCCGCGCCATGTGGCCGGTCAGATGGTCGCGAGTGCGATGGATCGAGATATCGCCGCCGGGGTTGCTCAGCCGATGATCGTGGTATTACCCAACGGAATCAATAAGTATCGCGGGTCTTTCTACGCGAACTCGGCCACTACCGGAAACTGGGACGATTACGTCACTCGCGACGTTGTCGGATACATCGACGCGCACTATCGAACCATCCCTTCGCCCGCGGCGCGCGGGATTGCCGGCCATTCCATGGGCGGGTATGGCGCGTTGACACTGGCCTTCCGCCATCCCGGTGTTTTCAGCGCGGTCTACGCGATGAGCCCTTGCTGTACGGACATCGTTGCCGATTTCGGCCCGTCAAACGACGCCTGGGTTGCCGTGAACCGCCTGAAATCTCCCGACGAAATACCGACGGCTCTGGATCAAAATCACTTCTTCGTCGCCGCGCTCGGCGCGATCGACGCGGCGCTTGCTCCCGATCCGCATGCCGGAGCTCTCGGCGATCCGGCCTTCGAGTTGGATGGTAAGCATCTCCGGACGGACCCTTCGGCATTCAGCCGCATCGCGTCGAATATGCCGGTCAACATGGTGATTCCTCTGCTCGCCAACATCATGCAGCTCAGAGGAATCTTCATCGAGTACGGCGCGCAGGATAACTTCGCGCACATCCCGATCGGCGCTCAGGAGTTATCGCAGAAGCTATCGCAGGCGGGAGTAACTCATAGTCTAGAAGTATTTCAGGGCGATCACGGCGATCATCTCGAGGAACGCGTAACCAACCACCTTCTACCCTGGATGTCGCGCCAGCTAACTACCGGAAAATGACCGGTACGAACCGCGCCGCATGTTAGGCTAAATACTTTACTATGAGTAACATTCAGGTCACCCTGCCGGACGGAAGTGTGCAAACCGTCGCGGCGGGAACGCGGCCGCTGGATATCGCCCGGAAGATCAGTCCGCGCCTTGCGGATGCCGCGATCGTCGCGCGCGTGAATGGGCAGCTTTTCGACTTGACCCGGCCCATGGACGAAGACGCGAAGCTCGAAATCCTCACGCCGAAGAATCCGGAAACGCTGGAAGTCTACCGGCATTCGACCGCGCATTTGCTGGCCGCCGCTGTTCTGGAGTTGTTTCCGGGGACGCGCCTCGGCATCGGGCCGCCGACTGATAACGGATTCTTTTATGACTTCGAGCGCTCGCAGCCGTTCTCTTCGGAAGAACTGGAAGCGCTGGAGCGGCGGATGTGGGAGCTGCAGGCGAAGGATCTGCCGTATGAGCGCGTGATGACGCCCAAAGAGGAAGGGCTGCGGCGTTATCGGGAACTTGGCGAGCCGATGAAGGTGGAACTGATCGAGGAGAAAGCCGACCCGATCTTCAGCGAGTACACCCTCGGGCCGGATTTCATCGATTTCTGCCGCGGCCCGCATGTCCCTTCCACCGGGAAATTGAAGGCTTTCAAGCTGCTTAGCGTGGCCGGCGCTTATTGGAAGGGCGACGAGCACAATCAGCAGCTGCAGCGGATCTATGGCACCGCGTTCTTCACTAAGAAGGAGCTGGAAGACTACCTCAACCAGCTCGAAGAAGCGAAGAAGCGCGACCATCGCAAGCTGGGCCAGGAGCTTGACCTGTTCAGCATCCAGGAGCTTGCCGGGCCAGGACTGATCTTCTTCCATCCCAAAGGCGGCATGGTCCGCAAGATACTCGAGGACTGGATGCGCGACGAGTACCTGAAGCGCGGGTATTCGCTGGTCTATACGCCGCATGTGGCGCGCTACGAACTGTGGAAGACCTCAGGCCACGCGAACTATTACGCGAAAGATATGTTCGCGCGCATGGAACTCGAGGATGCCGAGTACCAGTTGAAGCCGATGAACTGTCCGTTCCATGTGCTGATCTTTGCGGATCGGATGCATTCCTATCGGGAACTGCCGGTGCGATTGGGAGAGCTAGGGACGGTGTATCGATACGAGCGGTCCGGGGTGATGCATGGACTGCTGCGCGTGCGCGGTTTCACACAGGACGATGCGCATATTTTCTGCACGCCGGAGCAGGTTGAAGACGAGGTTGTGAATTGCCTGCAGTTTGC
>NZ_CAJCHS010000260.1 GCF_903970205.1 Nevskia soli
CAGTGCGATCAGTTTGGATCCCAAAGCCGGCCAATCGCGGCGCGGCAGGGTATCGTTGATATCGTCGACACCCGCGTCGCGCTCTTTCCCTACAAGCACGCCGGCGTAGTAAGTGATCATCGCGAACAGAAACGTATAGAGTGTGCTCTGAATTACATCGATAAGGTAATAGGTGACGGGGAATGAGGAGTTGCCATAACCGTCGGTTCCACTAACTAAAAGCGAAGTAATGCAGTTCAAGAGAGCGGCAATGGTGATGACGATGAACGGTACCGACTTGACCAGGCCGAGAAACTCGATGCGTGTCGAGCCGCGGAATTGAGTTAGTTGCGCGCCAACGCCGAAATGGGGAACCGCGGCCGTGGGCGCGTGCAAGCGGACCGCCTCCGGTTTGGCCTTCTTTACCCGAACCTTCTTGGGCTTTACAGCGCGTTCTTCAAAACGGAATCGCGAGTAAGCGAACGCAAAGATCAGGGCGGAAACCGCCAGCCACAGGACGCGATTCCAGAGTAGCAGCGGATCGCCGTAACCTACCGCATTGTGGTTCTTCTCGGCGACAGTCCAGTACTTAGTTACAAGCACAAACGTGCGGATGCCGAATGGATCCAGAATCGCGGCGATGCGCTCGTGCCGGATGTCTTTCACCAGCGCGTCGCCGACGCCGTATCCGGTGAGTAGCACCAGGCCGCCGACGAACGATACGACGGTGTTGCGCGTCATGATCGCGATCGCGAAGATGATCGCCGCGATAAGAAGCGAGTTCGGGATCGCGAACAGCAGAATTCCGTTCAGGTGGGCCATCCAGTGGATCGGACCCCAGCGGTCGGGATCGTTCCAAGGCATGTACTTCGCAACCAGGATCCCTAGTGAGACGCCGAGTAGCGGAATCACGGAGATCGCTGCCGAGCCCAGGTAACGGCCGAACAGATAGTTGAACTTCTTCAGCGGCGTCGCGAAAAGGAGTTGCGCGGTGTTGTGGGCGAAATCGCGCGTTGCGGCCGAGTTCACAAACGCGACCGACATCAACAGCGCGAGCAGACAAATAAACGAATATAAGTTCTGGATCACGTATGGCGCATTGCGATCGGTATTTTCCAGCGCGCCGCCGATGGTGACCTGGTCTGTCGAGGTCGCGAAGAAGATAAGCAGGGCGATGATGAACAGGAAAATCCATAGCATCCATGAGCGAAGCCAGTAGCGAATTTCGAAGCCGAAGATTTGGCTGAACATTAGTTGTCTCTCTACTCGACTTAGTTCAGGCCCTTAATGCGGGCAAAAAAGACGTCCTCAAGGTCCGGATTGACGGCCTCGAACTCATCGCCGGGCGCATCGGAACTGTGGATGTGTATCAGCGGGCGGCCGGAAATCAGCTTATTCGAGATGACGTGGAAGCGGGACTCGTATTCGGGCATTTCGGCCTTCTGAATGAACTTGCGCCAGATGCGTCCACCGACGGAAGAAACTGCGTCATCCGGAGTACCGGCGAAGAGGACGCGGCCATGATGGATGATCGCCATGTTCGTGCAGAGTTCCATCACGTCCTGCACGATGTGGGTCGAGAGGATGACGATCACGTTTTCCCCGATCTCGGCCAGCAAATTGTAGAAGCGGTTGCGCTCGCCGGGATCGAGCCCGGCGGTCGGCTCGTCCACAATCACCAGACGAGGATTTCCGATGAGCGCCTGCCCGATGCCCCAGCGCTGGCGCATGCCTCCCGAAAAGCTACTGAGCGCCTTCTTGCGCACATCATACAAGTTCACCCGCCGCAGCATGCCCTCGACCAGGTCGCGCCGTTCGCCGCGTTGTGTGTAGCCCTTGAGCATGGCGAGATGGTCCAACATGTCTTCGGCCGAAATGCGCGGGTAGACGCCGAAGTCCTGAGGCAGGTAGCCGAGGAGACGGCGGACCGCATCTTTCTGATTGAGAACGTCCAGGTCCCCGAGGAAGACCGTTCCGCTATCGGGCGATTGCAGCGTGGCGAGCGTGCGCATCAGCGTCGACTTCCCCGCCCCGTTGGGTCCGAGCAGTCCGTACATGCCGCGCGGGATGTCGAGTGAGACATCGTCCAGCGCTTTGACATCATTCGCGTAAGTCTTCGATAGATTTGCGATTCGCAATTCCAAGGTGCGGTCTCCTGTCGTGATTCCGGCTTATTGCGTTTATACGCGCAAGCCGACTTTGGAGTTCCGGAACTTGCTGGAGCGTGGTCCTGGCGCGTGCGAGAATCAGGTTGAGCTCATCACCGTAGCGCATGAAGCCTCCAAAGCGCCGTCCGAAGGTTCCGCAATGGGTCGTTCCGGTCGTGGGCTTGCTGGTGTCCGGCCTCAGCCTCTACTTCTCGTTTCGCAAATTCGATTACACCCAATTCGGGCACGACGTTAGAACCCTGATCTGGCCTTGGGTCATCCTGGCGATCGCGGCTGAACTGACGTCTTACATAATCGATTCCTGGCGATGGCTGGTGATTCTGAGTCCTGCCGAGCAACCGACGCTGCTGCAGTGCGTGCAGGCCACGTTCATCGGCGTGCTCGGAAACGACGTGCTGCTGTTGAAGGCGGGCGAGCTGATCCGTCCTTTCCTGCTGACCCGCTGGGCCCGCGTGCCGTTTTCCCTGTCAATGACCGCCGCGGTTGTCGAGCGCATTATGGACGGTGTGGTGATGGTCACGCTGTTCTATATCGTCACTGCCGATATCTCGAATACGCCGGCCTGGATGCGCGACGGTATGTTCGTGCTCAGCGTCAGCGTGGCGATTATCGCCGCGATCATTCTGTTTGTGCTGTTCTATCGCAGCCACGCGCATCGCATCGTGTCCGGGCGCTCGTGGACCGCTAAGTTCCTACACTTACTCGAAGAGATCCACATGCTGGGAAACTGGCGTACGTTGGCTTGCGCGTTCGCCATGAGCTTTTTCTACTTCCTGTGCCAATTTCTGGCCGTGCTGTGCCTGGGACGCGCCGGCAATTTCGACTTCGGGCTGCGGGAATCCGCGTTCGTGTTATTGGGCATGCGGCTGGTGACGATGATCCCGAATGCTCCCGGTAATGTAGGGACCTTTCAGCTGGCGTTCGAGACTTCGCTGCGCGTGCTGATGGTGGAGAGTTTCAATGCGAAGAGTTTCGCCCTGATCGCGTATGTGGTGATGCAATGGACGCCGGCGCTCGTTGGCGTGCTGTGCGTGGCGCTGACCGGGATGAGTATCGGGGAGATCCATAAGCAGGCCCACCACGCGCATCGTGAGAACGAGGAGCTGCGGGGTGGCGTGATTGAGGCGGGGTGAAATTGCGCCGTTCCGCATGTCCATTTGATTAGGGAATCCAGTGTCCGATCGCTTTCTGCGTCAATATCGATATAAACAGCGCCCATCCGAAACTAAGGAATGTCCCTATGATGACGTACTCGGCAACTTTGCGCTGGCTTGCATCCTTGATCTCGCCAAAGCGGAGAATCGATTTCGCAGTGATGAGGAAGCCGATACCGCTCGGCTGATTGATCAGGACGAGGAGCATCACCAGAATGCGCTCTAAATAGCCGATGTACCGCCCGCCTTCCGCCAGTCCGGAGATATCATACTCGCGAACCTCATTCGTGAAGCGGCTGATCAGTCTCGCGATCACGTTGCTTCCGACCGGGACGCAGAGAATCACTCCGGCGACGCAGCTTAGACAGCCGAAATACCACCTCCATATATCCGGCTTTAAACTCTTTGTCCACCATCCGTTTTTCACCGCATCCGGGAGATAGTAGGCTATCGCCAGGAATGCCGCCAGGCGCAAGCAGTGACATATGGCAAACAAAGTAGTTGAATCCGGAGTTACATGCGCTTCTATGGCTGCTGTCACAACCAGAGTCAGCAGGAGGCTCAGTAAGATGGTCCAGTGGAAGGTTCCGAGCAACAGGCAAGATATCGCAGTAACAGTCAGGCCATTTAGGAGTGGCCCCAAGATCGGCCGCGTGCGCTCGACCTGAAAATCTGCTCGAAGGATTAACGCCCCGAGTAGATATGCCGTTATAATTGCACAGAGCGTGGAAGCCATAAAAAACCCGTCAACCGTTTTTGGTTGTCTGCGCGGAGACAACCATTTTTGGTTGACGCTCTGCCTCCGTCGATTTGGACGGTGTTTCTTCGCGTTGTAGCAAAGCTGCCCACGGCATTTCCTCGAATCCACGGATTGTCTCCCGGACCACATGCCAGTTTGCCGCCCTAAGCGCCTTTGCGACGGCCTGCTTGGAGACGGTCGGACGCAACAGCCGCGCGACATCCTGATAGTCCGGCTCTTTCGGATGAATGGCAACACAAACGATCTGGGCCTGGCGCCGCGTCCATTGGCCGATCAACGCGTCGCACAGATGACCGATGACAGGCATCCAGTCAGACACCGGACCAGCCGATTTTGGCACTTCAATCGTCATTCGCGAATACTGAGTCATCTGATCCAAAGCATGACCCGAGAGTACGAAAGCTTGTCCCGTTGACAACGCAACACGTTTGAACGGAGTCTCGCTGCCGGCTCCCAATCCGGTCGCGACCCGAGTGTCTGCTATCCCTTTAGCCAGCAAAGAAGCGCGCAGGAAGATACTGACGCGCAAAGCCATGGACGGATCGGTTAGAAGCAATTGCCAGCCGTCGCCTCTGAAAAACTCCGGCCTCCCCCTGACCAAACCTCGCTTCCAGCGCTTCACCTCGTCCACAGCCCGAATCAGAGAAGAACGAACGGCTTCGAGTTGGCGTCGCGGCAAACGGCTGGAACCGATGATGTCTCCCGTCAGGACAGCCTGGTTTCCGCGCTGAATCATTATCGTGTTCGAGGCGTCCGTTCGCTTTCCGTATTGTAGGCTGCCGGGTGGATCTCGACGTTGAGACGCCTGAGATCTTCTTGGCTCCAGCGGGCGTCGACCACTAAGTATCCGCCTCCCGCATCTCCTTCAGCGACCGTTCGACTTCCTCTAGCGGCACAAAATCTCCTTGCCCCATTCCCGGACAGTAACGCGCCGTCTCGCTCCACGCCTCTTCACTCGCCAGAAGATCGGGCCAGAACGGGAAGGTCCGGCACTGCGTCGGCTTGGCCGGATGAATGCCGCAGCCGCCGCGCTCCAGAAAATGACATTGCGAATGCGGCGGCTTGCGGAGCCGGAGTAAGTGGCGCGTTCGATAAACGAATCGCCTCTCAAACTCTTCCGGCGTTAGATTCACGAATGCGGCGGCGCGCAGCAGGTCGGACTCCGTCAGGTAAACGTAGCCGCGTTGATCGCAGCAGTTGGTGCAACCCGACTGGCAAACGAAGCGGATGCGCGCCGGGTCTATCCGTGAGTTGATCCGCGTGCTAAGCGGCATTCTGCGGTTCGAATAGCGCGAAGACCGCGCCTTGCGGATCGGCCAGCACCGAGAACCGTCCCGCTCCGGGAATCGACATGGGCGGCGCATAAATGCGGGCGCCGTGCTGCTCCGCTTTCTGAGTCGTTCCGTCGCAATCCGACGTCTGAAAGTAAAGCAGCCAATGGGATGGCGCGCCGTGCTGCGGACCTTGCGGCGGGATGCCGCCAATCATATCGCTGTGATCGTCTCCATTCTGAATATGAAGATAACCCGAGGGATCATTCTTCGCACCGATCAGTTTCCACCCGAAGAGCTGCTCATAAAATGGCTTCGCCTTCCCGGCGTCCTTGGTGATGAGATCAGCCCAACAGAACGCGTTCTCCTCGGCCGCGATGCCGATACCCTTGTGCTCGTTCGCCTGCCAGATGCAGAACGTGGCGCCCGTGGGGTCCTGAATCACCGCCATACGTCCAACCGTGAACACATCGAACGGCTCTTTCAGAAGCGTGCCGCCCAGACTCGCCGCTTGGGACGCGGTCGTATCGGCATCCTCGACGGCGACATACAGCGCCCAGTTCGGCGGAAGGCCGGGCATATCGTTTCCAATCTTGAATGCCGCGCCGGTGTCCAAGCCGTTGAGCTGGAACATGGTGTAGACCTCGCCCGGTCCCATGGGATTATCGATAAAGGTCCAGCCGAAAAGGTTGGAGTAGAACTTCTTCGCGGCATCCTGGTCGGTAGTCGCGAGTTCGATCCAGCAAAAACTCCCGGGTTTGTGCATGGTGTCTTCAGGCATCGGTTAGTGAGTATAGCGGAAAAAGCCCCAAACGGCAGATTGGATAATTCACAATAGGACCGAAATGAATGAGTGAATGGACTCCCCGGCACAACCGCTGGGCAATTGCGCTCACGGTAACGCTGGCGACATTCATGGAAGTCCTGGATAGCTCGATCGCCAACGTCGCGCTGCCGCATATCGCCGGTAGCCTGTCGGCCAGCCAGGACGAATCCACGTGGGTGCTCACCAGTTACCTGGTTTCGAACGCAGTCATTCTTCCCATCAGCGCGTGGCTCGCGACCAAGCTCGGCCGCAAGCGCTTCTACATGTCCTGCGTGGCCATCTTCGGGGTGAGCAGCGTCCTATGCGGACTGGCGCCGAGCCTCGGAATGCTGGTGATCTTCCGCATCATCCAAGGCGCCGGCGGCGGGGGACTTGCTCCCAGCGAGCAAGCAATTTTAGCCGATACGTTTACACCGGCGCAGCGCGGGATGGCCTTCGCGGTCTACGGCATGGCGGTGGTTGTCGCGCCGGCGATCGGGCCGACGCTGGGCGGGTGGATCACCGACAATTTTTCCTGGCGCTGGATCTTTTACATCAACGTGCCCGTCGCGATTCTCTCGTTGTTCCTCACGCACCGGCTCGTGGAAGATCCGCCGTATCTGGTCGCGGAACGCAAGCGGGCGTCGACCAGTAGCGTTGATTTTTGGGGACTCGGGCTGATCACTGTTGCGATCGGCTCGCTTCAGGTGGTGCTGGACAAAGGCCAGGAAGCCGATTGGTTCTCGACCTGGTGGATCACGATGTTTGCCGGTGTCGCGCTGGTCACGTTCATCGTGTGGGCGATCTGGGAGTGGCGGCATCCGTTCCCGATCGTGAATATCCGTCTGTTCCGGAATCGCAATTTCGCCGTGGCGATGGGATTCACATTCATGCTCGGAATGGTTCTCTACAGCACGACGGTGATGATTCCGCAGTTCCTGGAGCAGCTGCTTGGGTATCCGGCAGTAAAGGCTGGAGAGGCTCTCGGCGGCGGCGGTCTGGCAATGATGGTGATGATGCCGGTGGCGGGGCTGCTGGTGTCGCGCATGGATCCGCGGCTGATCATGGCGGCCGGTTTCGCGGGGACGTCGACAGCGCTCTACTGGATGATGCTCCACTTTACGACGACATTGGACTTCCACACGGCATTTCTGCTGCGAACGCTGCAGGCGGTCAGTCTGCCGTTCATCTTCCTGCCATCGAACACGCTGGCGTACGTGGGGATCGCGCGCGTGCAGAATAACCAGGTCTCGGGGATGAACGCGTTCGTCCGAAACATCGGCGGAAGTATCGGGATCGCCATGATCACGACGTTGCTGACGCGCCAGGGCCAGAAACATATCACTTATCTCACCGCGCATGCGGTACCGGGGAACAGTACGTTTGACCAGATGGTAGATGGGATGAGCGCGACACTACGTAGCGCGGGGCTGCCGGCCGCGACGGCTACGCAGCAGGCGTATGCGCGCATCAACCTACTGATTACCGGGCAGGCTACGGCACTGGCCTATGTGGATGTCCTCTCCTGGATGGCGCTGTTGATTGCCGCGCTGATTCCGTTTGTGTTGTTGATGCGACGGGGGAAGCCGGGCGGGGATGCGCCGCCGGCACATTGAGGCCGAGGCGGAAAACGACGTGCTCAACCGGGGCTATGCTTACGCAACAATCATCAGCAACAAATGTCATGGGCAGACCCTCCTCTCCCACTTGGCAACCCTCTATCCCCACTCCACTCCGCAAGCCTGGCAACAGAAACTGAACAACGGCGAAGTTACCCTCAATGGCAGCACCGCCACCGGAAGCGAATCCGTCGCTTTAGGCCAAGCCCTTGTGTGGAACCGCCCTCCCTGGATCGAACCCGATTCCCCTCAGAACTTCGAAATTCTGTTTGAAGACTACCATCTGTTGGCCGTCAACAAGCCTGGGGGGCTCCCAACACTTCCCGGCGGCGGCTTCATGGAGAACACTCTCCTGCGCTTGGTGCAAAACCGAATCCCCAACGCAAACCCTGTCCACCGGTTGGGCCGAGCCACCACAGG
>NZ_CAJCHS010000261.1 GCF_903970205.1 Nevskia soli
CTGGGGACGGGGCACGCCTTCTTCACCGCCACCATCTTCATGGGCTTCGCTTACCTTTTGATTCCGGCCGCGGGACTGTACCCAGCCCGCGCCGTCTGGTTCCTCGGCTGCCAGCAGCTATTCGGCGACTTCGCATGGAGCCTGTACGCGGTCAACGAAATCGTGCTGCGCCAGCGGGTTACGCCGCCGGAACTCCTCGGCCGTGTCAACGCGGCCATGCAGATCGCCTCGCGTGGCATGCTCCCCATCGGCGCGCTGATCGCGGGTGTACTCACCAGCTTCATCAGCGTTCAGTCCGCCATGTGGATCGGTGCGGTGGGGATACTTCTCTCCGGTCTTTGGCTTTGGCCGGTGCGGAAGGAGTAGGGAGGGCTCATTGAGTAGCGTCGCGTAGAGATACAGCTCGATCTAATCTCGGGATGGCGTTTCGGGCGACAATAGGTGGCATGCCGGGCGCGACGGAACTAAGCGCGGATGCGATGCTGAACGCCGTAGAGGCGGAGCTGCATCTGCGCAAATCCGAGTGGGTGTTCTTGCGTGAATTGCGCGTCGGGACCGGGCGTCATAAAGCCGCGTTGCAGCGCCTGGACGCGTTCGCGCTCAACTGTTTTCCGCACTTAGGAATGAAGCGCATCTGCTACGAAGTGAAGCTTTCACGTGCGGACTTCTTATGCGAGATGCGGCAGCCGTTGAAGCGGCGCATCGGAATGCGCTTCTCCAACGAGTTCTACTTCGTCACGCCCGCCGGGTTGCTCCCACTTACCGATCTACCTGTGGAGTGCGGGTTAGTCGAGATCGCGCCCGGCGGCGGCTGCAGGATAACGGTTCCGGCCCCCTGGCGGGATACTCCCGGTCCGACGTGGCAGTTCGCGGCCGCGATGCTGCGCAACCAGCGTCGCGCGACGAGTGTCCCCGCGCCGAACCCTCAGCAGCAACGCTTTGAGTTTTCAGCAACAGCGGGTTAATCTTTCTCCTTGACAGACTAGGAGAGACTTGTCTATCATCTTCCTAGAACATCTAGGAGAGAACGCTTGGGCAAACCACTCGAAGTGTTGCAAGGCACTTTGGACATGCTGATCTTAAAGGCTGCCTCACTGGGGCCGCTGCACGGATACGGGATCTTACTGCGGATCCAGCAGATTTCGAATGGCCGTCTGGAAATTCTGCAAGGATCCCTCTACCCGGCCTTGTACCGGCTGGAACATCAGGGTTGGATTACCAGTGAGTGGGGCGAGTCCGAGAACAAGCGCAAAGCGAAGTATTACCGGCTCACTGCGGCGGGCAAACGTCAGTTACAAGCCGAGAAAGAGAAGTGGAGCCTCATGAGCGAAGTAATCGACGGGATACTTAGTGCCGTCCCGGAGGAAGCGCGGTGACCCCGTCGATGATGCGGGCCAAAGTTCGCTCGTGGCTGCGTTCGCTGTTCCGCCGCACCCGGATGGAAGAGAGCATGGATGCGGAGCTGCAATTTCATATCGAAAGCTATGCGCAGGATCTAATGCGCGGAGGACTTTCGAGCGAGGAAGCCCTCCGTCGGGCGCGGGTTGAATTCGGCGGCATCGAGATGCAGAAAGAAGAGTGCCGGGAGTCATTAGGTCTTCGCCTCTGGGACGAGACTCGCGGCGATATTACTTACGCGTGGCGCGTCCTGCGCAAAAGTCCTGTCTTTACTGTAGTCGCAGTGACATCGCTTGCTCTCGGCATTGGCGCGAACACAGCTATCTTTACTCTGGCGAAGGAAGTTCTGTTCCGTAACATGGCCGTCCCGCATGCGGACCGGCTGCGGATGTTCTGGTGGGCGCGGGGACCGAATACGAAAGCGGGGCCGGCTTGGGGAAGCTTTAGCAGGGGCCGTCCAGGCGAGATGGCAGGTACGCCTTTCCCTTACGCGTTGTATCAGCAGATGCGAGCACATAACCCTGTGTTCGACGATCTGGTGGCTTTCAAGGACCTTTATAAGTTGACGGTCACGGCGGACGGACAGGCAGAGCCCGTTGATGGCATGTTGGTGTCGGGTAACTTCTACCAAGTACTGGCGCCTCGAGTGATCGCCGGCAGAGGGATCAATCCAACCGACGATACTGCGGACGCGCCGGGAGTGGTTGTGATCAGCGATGCCTTCTGGGCGCGGCGATTCGGCCGTTCCGCCGATGTGCTGGGGCGGACGATTCAGTTGAATCGCGTGCCCGTCACCATTGTCGGCGTTAACGCGCCGGAGTTCCGAGGCGCCAAAGCCGGGGGAGCACCGGAAGTCTTCTTTCCGATCCATCTGCAGCCCCAGGTAATTCCGAACCCAAGGGGTCCACTTATGTCCGCCAATAGCTTCTGGTGGCTCATTGTCGAGGGGCGTTTGAAGCCCGGCGTTACGGATGCAGCCGCGGAAGCTGCGATGCAGGTCGCCTTTAATAGCGCGTTCCACGCCACAATTCCGGACAAGACGGAGAAGGATCGTCCCCGATTCTTCTTAGCGCCGGGAAGCCGTGGATTGGATGTGCAGACCGACGACTTCAAGCTGCCCATCTACGTGTTACTTGCCGTGGCGGGCGTGGTGCTATTGATTGCCTGCGCTAACTTGGCGAACTTATTAGTGGCGCGTGCCGCGGCGCGCCGGCGCGAGATCAGTCTCCGGCTAGCCATTGGCGCAGGCGCGTGGCGTGTTATTCGGCAAGTGCTGACCGAAGCGATGCTTCTGGCGTTGCTTGGGGGCGGCCTTGGTCTGCTGCTCGGGTACTGGGGGCGGAATCTGATCCCCCGCTTGTTTGAAGACTCGTGGAGTCCCAGGTCGATCGAGCCGCAGATGGATTGGACGGTGTTCTTCTTTGCCGTGGCGGCGACGGTCCTCACCGGTATCTTATGCGGGGTTGCGCCCGCATGGCGCAGCACACGTGGCGACGTCAACGCGGGGCTCAAAGAAAGCGGCCAGATGAGTACCGGCCGGTCGAAGGCTACTCTCGGTAAGTTTCTGGTTGTGTTTCAGGTCTCTTTATCGTTACTACTGGTCGTCGGCGCAGGTTTATTCCTGCGTACTCTGATTAACTTACGAACAATGTCGTATGGGTTGAATCCCGAGCGCATTCTGCTCTTTGCGTTAGATCCTCCTAAGTCCCAGTACTCGACCGAACAACGGGCGGCGCTCTTCCAGCGGATCAGCGAGCGCGTGGACGCGCTGCCGGGAGTTCAATCGGGGACGCTGTCGGGTGAAGCCCTGCTGGCCAACAACATGGATGATAACTGCTATGAGCCGATCCCTAAGCCCGCCGGTCTGCCGGTACAGGAACACGTGTTTGTGAACACGATTGGGCCGCGATTCTTCGAGACGTTTGCCATCCCGATTATCGCCGGCCGCAGTGTCAATGCTCACGATACGCAGAACGCACCGCTTGTCGCGGTGATCAACCAACGAATGGCGAAGGAGATCTTCCCCGGCGCGAATCCGGTCGGCAGAACGTTGACTGAATGTGGCGCCGCCGCTGGAACTCCACGGATCGAGATCGTTGGGGTAAGTGCCGACGCTAAGTACAGCAGCATCCGTCAGGACGTCCCGGCAACGCTGTACTTACCTTACTTACAGTCGCACGATGAAGACGCGGGCGCGATGACCTTCGAGCTGAAAACCGCTGCAAGTATGGGAAGTATCGTCGCCGAAGTCCGGCGCGCGGTGCGATCCATCGATAAGGATCTTCCATTGCTGGACGTACGCAGTCAAACGCAACAGATCGATGCGACACTTACGCAGGAGCGTGTGTTTGCTACTCTTACCACGACGTTCGGGATACTCGCCCTGATCCTTGCCAGCATAGGGATCTACGGCATTATGGCTTACACGGTCTCGCAGCGCACGAATGAAATCGGAATCCGAATGGCTTTGGGAGCGCGCGCCGGCCAGGTGCTTTCGATGGTGCTCCGTGAGACTTCGCTACTAGCTTTCACGGGTGTCGTTGCCGGAATCGTAGCGGCGTTCGGTTTGACGCGCCTGGTAGCTTCGATGTTATATGGGTTGAAACCAAACGATCCGCTGACATATGGCGCGGCGGCGCTGCTTTTGCTCGGAGTCGCTTTGACCGCCGGTTTCATGCCTGCACGGGGGGCGGCGCGGATAGACCCGATGCAGGCGCTCAGGCACGAGTAAGCAGGTACTCTTCAATCTCTTTATTCCCGGCGTGTTGGGCCCAACCGAGGGGCGTGCCTTGGAACACCGTGTCTTTCAGATCGAGGCGGGCGCCGCGTTCTACTAACAGGCGAACTACATCGAAATGGCCGGCGAGCGCAGCCTGATGCAAGGGTGTGGAATGCGAGTGGGCGCCTACAGGGTTGTAACCGCTCGGGTCCACACCGGCATCGAGTAACAAGCGGATTATATGCAGGCGTCCAAATTGCGCGGCAAATGCAAGCGCGAGACGGCGGTCTTCCTCGCTCGACTTTTCTAGCAGCCGCCCGGCGTTTGCCGTATATCCGATTGCCGCAGCTACGGGCAGCGTCAGGGCGGCTCCCAGCCGTAGCAGTGCGCGCACCGCTTCGAACTCGCCATGCGTCAGTCCGGGTAGCATGCCCATATTCGGGTCGGCGCCCGCATCGCAAAGTAGTTCGATCATCGGAACCTGAACGCCGCATTCGCGCGGTACGCGACCGGAACAGACCAGGCCTAGCGTTTCATGGATCGCCGGCAGGGGCGCGCCCGCGGCGATCAGGATCTCCGCCACTTCAACGATGTTCGCCGGCAGGGTTCCGTTCCGGATCGGGTTCTCCGCAGTGAACTCCAGCAACGTCGGGTTGCGAAAGTAGTTAGTCCCTTCGAAAGTAACGTGTTGTTGAGTTAGACTAGGGTGCTTCTTCAGAAGGACGCGCAGACCCTCGGTATCGCCTGCATCGATTAGAGCCACCGCTTGACCAAACTCAAGTGGGAGCGTCCGATCCGCCGGCTTTTCGAGATGTTGCCTGAGCCTGGCCCAACTCTGAAATCCGTACTCCCGGGCAATCATTAGTTGAGCGTCAGTTAGTTTTAGCGGTGTGTCAAAGATAGCGGGGTCCGGCAGTTTGCTGAATTTCGGGAGAAACTCCCGGATCCGCTGGGCAGCTTGCGGATCGCGAGCCGCGTGCGCGGATAGCAAGTCTCTCGCCTGGTACTTCAGATGATCGATATTCGCCTGCTGCGGCAGGCGCTTGGTTGGCATTGCGAACTTCCTTTCGTGATTACGCCTGAAGTCCGCATTCACAGGCAGAAAGTTAGTTCGATGAGATTCAAGTTGCTAACAGGTGGACTTCTGTCCTTTCCGCGGACCGGATGCGCCCTCTTGCGCGACTCCAATATAACATCACGAATTCCCTAAACAGCCTGTGTCAAAACCGGCTCCCTCACGGTCGCGGCTCCGTAACGGAACGAATCTACTGAGCCGCGCGCGCAAGCAAGCGGTCTTTTCGAACTTTCGGCACGGCCTCCTAAACTAAACGAACGAACGGCAGCATGAGGTCACATTCCTGAGCCAATGGAACGAGACATGGGATCCGGTGGACTCAGCCGCTGCCATCGATCGCGCCGCTGTTCATTGACCGCTCGGCCGCGCAGGGCGAGTAGAGTCAGGTCGTCCGCTAAGCGTCCGTCGGCGTGTTGGCGAATGTCGCCGGCTATCGATTCGACTAACTGCGCGGGCGTGCGGTGAGGCCACGACGCGCGGGTCGACGTCAGCCGGTCCATGCCGAACTCTTCGCCGTTCGGGTCCGCCGCTTCCGTAAGTCCGTCGGAGAAGACGAGGAGAGTATCGCCCGCCCCTAGAATGCCTTGCCGCTCACGGCCGCTCCAGCCCGGAAACATACCGAGTACTGTCGCGGAAGAGTCCCATTGCTCAAGGCCGCCGTCGCTCTTCACTAACAAGGGCGAGGTGTGCCCGCAATTGACCCAATCGACCTTGCGGGTTCGAT
This sequence comes from Nevskia soli, assembly GCF_903970205.1. Classification (GTDB taxonomy): domain Bacteria; phylum Acidobacteriota; class Terriglobia; order Bryobacterales; family Bryobacteraceae; genus Bog-113. The sequence goes on from NZ_CAJCHS010000261.1 coordinate 5,917, forward strand.
CGGAGTAGCGCATCAGGAATAGAGTCGCGTATTGCTCGACGGGCGAGGACTCAAGAAAGAGCCGATTCAGCGAGGTCAATAGTGTCACAAGATCGCCGAACTCTTCCGGCCGGCGCGAGCGAAAGAAGCTTTGAATCGTCGCCATCAGGATGGCCGCAGAAATTCCCTTACCGGACACGTCAGCGACCACAAAGACCGTGGAACCGTCAAGCGCGGGTAGGAAATCGTAGTAATCGCCGCCGACCTGACCGGCCGGTTGGTACTTCACCGCGTAGTCCAGCGAATCAATATGAGGAAGCTGCTGCGGAAGCAGACGATGCTGAACGGCGCGCGCAATCTCGAGATCCGCTGCG
>NZ_CAJCHS010000262.1 GCF_903970205.1 Nevskia soli
TTGAACAGGATATGACTTGATTGGCCGTGTCCAACCAGTGACAGGTCAGACTGCGTCTTGATTTATCGGGCTCATACGAATGCATTATTGACGCGGTACCGCGCACGTTGAAAGAATCGCAGCAAGCTGTGACGGGGGAGACCGGTGTGAAATTCGGCGCACAGTCCGTGCGTCTCGGGGGTTATTGCGCGATCACTGCGTGGTTAGTCATGGTCCTCAGCGCGTGCTCCCGCTCAACTTTACCCAATCCCGATTCGAAAGAGTACCGCGAGTTTGTGTCCGCTTTTTACGTCGGTTTGGCCGGGTTGCAGACCGGCGAGGATGTTCGCGCCAAGGAGAAATTGACGAAGGCTTCGGAGATCGCGCCCGGTGAACCGGCCACGTGGTACAACCTCGCGCTGTTGAGCGTGCGCCAGCAGGAATTCGATCCGGCTTATCAGGATGCCGAAAAAGCGCGACAACTTGCGCCCGATAACAGCCGCATCGAGCAGCTGCTGGGGTCGATCGAAAGCAAGCGCGGCAAGCTGCCCGAAGCGGTGGAGCATTTGAAGCGCGCCGTGGCGCTGGATCCCCACAACCTGAAAGCCTTGTATGCGCTGGCGGAGCAGACCGAGCGGGAATCGACTCCCGAGGGCGATGCCGAGGCGCAGCAGTACTTCGAGCGGCTGCCCGGAAATGTAGCGGCGGAAGTGGAAACAGCGCGACTGGCTGCCAAGCGCGGGGATGGCGCGTCATTGAAGAAGGCGCTCGCGGAACTCGAAGCGCATTCGACCGCGTGGCCGGAGGAAGCGCGCGCGCGGCTTGCGGCGGTCAGCGCCACCGCGAACGGTGCGAACCCGCGAGCCGCTGCTGTGCAGGCTTCGTTCCTTCGAAACGTGCTCGCCCGCGTGCCAGCTTATCGCCAGAGTTTGGATGTTGTGAAGACGCCGGCGATTTTCGTCGGTGAGCCGTATCTAACGTTCATCAGGCTGCCGACGCCGGAATCGAGCCCTGCGCCGGTCGATATAGCTCTCACCTTTACGTCGACGCAGAGCGGGGCGACCGCCGGATGGGCCGGCTCCATTGCGCTCGACGCGTCCGGCAAGTTCACCGCGCTTAGCGCGGGAGCCGACGGCATCACCATTTCAGGCGGCGCAAAACTACCGCTCCCGGGTCATCCCAAGCCTGCCGATTTAACCCGCTTCAGCATCGCCGCAGCTGACCTTAACTACGACTTCAAGACGGATCTCGTCATCGCGACACCGGGCGGCGTCCGCCTTTACGAGCAGCAGACTCCGGCGAACTTCACCGACATCACGCCGGGTTCGAAACTTCCACCCGCGATCGTGAACGGCGCGTACACCGGCGCCTGGCCTTTCGACGTCGATCTGGATGGCGACCTCGACATCGTTCTCGGTTCGCGCTCCGGCGAGCCGGTCGTCTTGCGCAATAACGGCGACAACACGTTTGCCATCGTGCGCCCTTTCAAAGGCGTCGATGGAACGGTGGCGTTTGCGGCAGCCGATCTGGATGGCGACGGCGATCCGGACGTCGCGCTTATTGACGGCGCGGGCGCGCTGCACGTGTTCAGCAATGAGCGGCTGGGCGAGTTCCAAGAGCGTGCGCTTCCCGCGGGTTGGCACGGTCGCTTCGCATCTGTTGTGATCGGCGATGTCAATGCGGACGGAATGCCCGATGTGGTCGCCTTGCGCGATGACGGTTCGGTTGTTCGGCTCTCGGATAAGAACTATGGCGAGTCCTGGGAAACGGCAGAGATCGCCAAACCCGCGCCGATTCAACCCGCAACCGCCAACCTGCTCCTAGGCGATTTCGACAACAACGGCGCGATGGATATCTTCACCGGCGATGGGCGGCTGTTTCTTGGCGACGCGCACGGCTTCAGTGAAGTGAAAGGACCGATCGGGATTACGGCGACCACGGCTGTCGATCTCAGCGACGATGGGCATCTCACGATCTCCGGCGTGAGCGCAGGAAAAGCAGTCGCGGCGGAATCGCGCGGAACGAAGAACTATAATTGGCAAACTATTCGCCTGCATGCGGCGCAAGCTCACGGCGATCAGCGAATTAACTCGTTCGGGATCGGCGGCGAAGTTGAAATCCGTTCCGGACTGCTGACGCAGAAGCAAGTCATCACCGCGCCCGCGCTGCACTTCGGCCTGGGCACGCACACCGATACGGATGTGGCGCGCATCATCTGGCCGAATGGATCGCTGCAGGCGGAGTTCGAGCTGCATTCCGATCAATCGATCCTCGCGGAACAGCGGCTCAAAGGCTCGTGCCCATCCCTGTTCGCGTGGGACGGCAAGCAGATGAGCTTCATCAAGGACGGCGCGCCGTGGTCGCCCGCGCTGGGTCTGCATATCAACGCGCAGAAGGTCGCGGGCATTTCTCAAACGGAGGAATGGTTCAAGATTCCGGGTTCACGGATGGTCGCGCGCAATGGCAGCTACGACGTGCGCGTGACTGCGGAACTCTGGGAAACCTTTTATATCGACCGCCTCGCAATAATGGCAGTCGACCATCCGAACGGTACGGAGATCTTCACGGACGAGCGCTTCTCGGTTCCGCCGCCCGCGCTGAAAGCCTACACCGTGCAAACGCCGCAGCCCTTCGCCTCCGCGACGGACGATTGCGGTATGGATGTAAGCGCTACGGTGCGCGATGCGGACGCGAAATATCTGGACACGTTCGGCCGCGGGAAGTATCAAGGCGTCACGCGCGATCACTGGGTTGAACTCGGACTCCCCGGCGATGCCCCGCGAACGGGCAAGCTCTACCTGATCGGCTACGGTTGGATGCATCCGACCGATGCGACCGTGAACATTGCGATGGGGCAGGGAAGCAGCGCGGCGCCGAAGAGCCTCAGCATCGAAGTGCCGGACGCGCGCGGCCGCTGGATCGCCGCGAAGTCCGACCTCGGTTTTCTCGCGGGCAAGTTGAAGACGGCGGTCTTCGATATCAGCGACGTGTTCCAGCCGGGCGCCCCGCGCAAGCTGCGTCTGCGCACCAACATGGAAATCTACTGGGACCAGTTGGCGTGGGCGCAGGGCGCATCCGAATCGCAAAATCAAACGGCGAAACTATCGATGACCCAAGCGGAACTCCGCTATCGCGGCTTCTCGGTGATCCGCGCGGCGAATTCGTCGTCGCCGGAGACTCCGGACTATAACCACATGGAAGGCACGGCTCAAAAATGGCGCGACCTGGAAGGCTACTACACGCGGTACGGCGACGTGCGCGAGTTACTCGACAAGGCCGATGACCGGTTCGTGATCACCAACGCCGGCGACGAAATCCGCATGCAATTCACGGCGCTGCCCGCGCCGCGCCAGGGGTTCGTCCGCGATTTCGTGATGATCGGCAACGGCTGGATCAAAGACGGCGACTACAATTCGACCTTCTCCAAGACCGTGCTGCCGCTTCCGTATCGCGCGATGAAAGACTACTCGCGACCCCCTCGAAATCTGGAAGACGAGCCGGCGTATCGCCTGCATCCCGGCGATTGGGAGACGTTCCACACGCGCTACATTACGCCGGACGCTTTCGTCCGTGGACTCTCCATTAACGGACTGCGAAACTGACCCGATGAGCAGAAAACAGATCTCCGTCTCGATCTTCTTCCTCGCACTGCTCGGCACGCCGCTGGTATACAAGCGCCTCAATGCACGCACGCAGGTGCGCGAACGTTCCGCCGACCCCGCCGTTGCGCTCGCCCGTTACGGCCTCAGTTTTCATGAAGCCGCACGCGAATCCGGTATCGATTTCAAACACACATCGCCGCATCTCGACGCCAAGCTGAACCACATCATGGAGCAGGTCGCGTCGATGGGCGCAGCAGTGTCCATCGTCGATTACGACCGTGACGGCCTCGCCGATATTTACGTCATCAACAGCGGCGAGGGTTCGAAAAACGCGCTCTATCACAATCTCGGAAACGGCCGTTTCGAAGACGTCGCCGATCAACTCGGGTTAGCGGATGTCAATCAATCCGGCACCGGCGTTTCTACGGGCGCTGTGTGGGGCGATTACGATAACGACGGCTACGAAGACGTTCTGATCTATAAGTGGGGCAAGCCGGAACTGTTCCACAATGACGGCGGCAAGCACTTCACGCGAGTGACGGAACAAGCGGGACT
>NZ_CAJCHS010000263.1 GCF_903970205.1 Nevskia soli
ATGCAGAGGAATGAGGCCCAAAGGGAATTGCGCAGAAACTTCATGGTTGTTTGGCTATCATAACGTCACCCGATGGCGCATCACCCCATGCTTCGTTATGTCCCGTTAATTCTGGCCGCCCTTCCGATGGCGTCATACGCGCAAGAAGAAGCGGCCCGCCTGCACCAGCTCTTCGCCGACCAACACGCGTGGCTCATGCGTCACGATCCGGAACTGGCGACCTTCGAGGGCTATCCGGGGTACAACGACCGCTGGTCGGACCGGTCGCCGGAAGCCATCGCGGCCGCGAAGAAACACACCATCGACTTGCTGCCGCGTTTGATGGCAATCGATCGCGCCAAGCTCGGGACGGACGATCAGCTGAACTTCGACCTGTTCCGCTGGATGGTGGAATCCGAAATCGAGGGCAATCGTTTTCCATCCGAGTTTCTGGCGGTTGATCCGCTCGGCGGCGGCGTGCACAGCGAGGTCCCGCGCGTGCTGGAGAGCGCTCCGGCACGCACCGTCAAAGATTACGAGGACGCGATTGCACGCCTTAAGACCGCACCCGCTCTGGTGGACCAAAACATCGCCCTGCTGCGTGAGGGCCTTCGCACCGGCGTCACGCAGCCGAGCGTAGTGATGCGCGATGTTCCCGCCCAAGTGGACGCCATTTTGAAGCAGGCGCCGGCGGAGAGCGTCCTGCTCAAGAACTTCAACAATTTCCCGGCGAGCATTCCGCCGGCCGATCAGGACCGGCTGCGGCGCGAGGCTGCCGCGCTCGTCGACGGGAAAGTCTATCCGGCGTTTCGGACCTGGCGCGATTTCCTGGTGAACGAATACATCCCGCATTGCCGCGAAACAATCGCGTTCTCCGCGGTGCCGGATGGCGCGGCCTGGTATCGGGCGAACGTCAAGCGGCAGACCACGACCGGCCTGACTCCGGAACAGATTCACGCGATCGGCGAAAGCGAGGTGAAACGCATTCGGGCAGAGATGGAAAAGACCCTGGCTGCGGCGGACTTCCACGGCAGCTTTGTCGAGTTCGTTCAGTTTCTGCGCGCCGATCCGCGCTTCTATTACACGCGAGCTGACGACCTGGTCACCGGCTATCGGGATATCTGCAAGCGCATCGACGAGCAACTGCCGAAGCTGTTCGGCAAGCTGCCGCGAACGCCCTATGGAGTCGAGCCCATTGACGCTTATTACGCGCCTTCGCAAACGACGGCGTTCTATGATCCGGGGTCGGTGGACGGCAGCCGTCCGGGTATCTACCGCGTGAATACGTACAAGCTGGATCAGCGGCCCAAGTATGAGATGGAAGTGCTTTCGATGCACGAGTCCGTACCGGGGCACCATCTGCAGATCGCGCTGGCTCATGAGTTGACGGATGTTCCGGACTTTCGCAAGTCGCTGGATCCGACGGCGTTTGTGGAGGGCTGGGGACTCTATGCGGAGAGCCTCGGGTATGAGATGGGCTTTTACAAAGATCCGTACTCGCGATTCGCCCAGTTGAGTTACGAGATGTGGCGGGCGTGCCGGCTGGTCGTCGATACTGGAATGCATGCGATGGGCTGGACGCGGCAGCAGGCGATCGATTTCATGAAGGCGAATACGGCGCTGACTGCGACGAATATCGTGGCGGAAGTGGATCGCTACATCGCGTGGCCGGGGCAGGCGGACGCGTACAAGATCGGGCAGCTGAAGATCCGCGAGCTGCGCACGAAAGCGGAACAGCGCTTGGGCGCGAAGTTCGACGTGCGCCGCTTTCATGACGAGGTGCTCAGCGCCGGTGCGATTCCGCTGAATGTGTTAGACACGCGGGTGAATGCATGGATCGAGGAGCAGGCACGTGCTGACACCGGGAACTAAGGCCCCGAATTTCGCTCTAAAGGATTGGCTTTCGGATAGGCCGCTGGTCCTGGTCTTCTTCAAAGTGGCCTGCCCGACCTGCCAGTACACGATGCCGTTCGTGCAGCGGATCGCCAACGCGGCTGCCGGAAAGGCGACTTTTCTGGCGGTGTCGCAGGATGACGCGTCGGCCACGCGCGAGTTCTACGAGACCTACGGGCTAAGTTTGCCGGTTCTTCCCGACACGAAGAAGGAGCACTACGCCGGCGCGAACGCCTATCGAATTGAGTTTGTCCCCACAGTCTTCGTGATCTCGCCGGAGGGCATGATCACGCAGTCCTTCACCGGCTTCGTGAAGGCCGACTTGGATGCGCTGGGCAAGCAGTTCGGCGTCGAGACATTCCGCCAACGCGAGAAGGTTCCGGCGCTGAAACCGGGCTGACACGCCAGGCTTTGAGCGCGCCGGTCGGTGCGCCTACGCGATCGCATGTACGATAGGAACTAGATGGCGAACAAACTGGAAGAGATCTTCGGCGCGGCCGCTTCGGTGGCCAAAGGCATGAGCGTCACGCTGAAGGAGATGCTGTCGCCGGATATCACCGAGACTTATCCGGATGAACCGCCGAAGTTTGAAGAACGCTATCGCGGCAAGCACGTGCTGCAGCGCGATGAGAACGGCCTGGAAAAGTGCGTGGCCTGTTTCCTGTGTTCGGCCGCGTGTCCGGCGCAGTGCATCTATATTGAAGCGGCCGAGAATACGGAACAGGTTCGGATCAGCGGCGGCGAGCGCTACGCCAAGGTCTACAACATCGATTACAACCGGTGTATCTTTTGCGGGTTTTGCGTGGAGGCTTGCCCGACGGATGCGATTACGCATGGGCATGGCTTCGAGCTCTCGAGTTTCAATACGAGCACGCTGGTTTACCGCAAAGAAGACTTGCTTGCGCCGTCGCGGAATGCTGCGGGTGGGGTGCTGGTAGACGCGGTGCCGGCGGATTCGGTTGGTTCCGGGCATTAAGGCGGCGCGGGAGATCGCTGCGTTAAAGGGACGAAGGCGTGACCGGCTTACAACTCTACATTTTAGTGGCGATTCCGCTCGTGGGTATCTTGGCGAACACGGCACTGTTCGTCAACTTGGCGTCGCGCATGGACACGCGCTTCGACTTGGTGATGAGAAAATTCTCGGAGCTCGACACCCGCGTCGCCGTGCTCGAGGATCGCGTCATGCGCGGCAGTCAGTGAACAAGGTAGCGCAGGCCTGGCGGACGAGACAAAGCTATTCGAGATTCTCGACCAGATGCACCGTTCGGTTGCCGGGCAACCTTTTAGTCGAAGGAGACCGCTTGCTGACGCGCGCGGCTCTGTAGTTCTAAGTACGTTACAGAGCCGCGACGGTGACGGAGCGGTTACCTAAGTACGTTACAGAGCCGCGACGGTGACGGAGCGGTTACCTAAGTACGTTACAGAGCCGCGACGGTGACGGAGCGGTTACCCGCGCAAGCACGGCATTCAGGCGGAAGATGTTGACGCCATCGTTCGCGAAGAGCGCAATAGGTCGAAGTTCGGTCGGTAGTGCTGGTTGCTGCTCACTGCCGACACGAATACTTGCTTCGCCTCCGGGTCTACGACAGCATCGGCATTATTACCGTCGCGGTTCCTGGGTCTGACATCTGCGCGCTAGCAGGAGCGATCGTCTCGGAGATAATCATTGAGATGATTTCCGTCACGCTGCTGCGGATGCAGTATTGTCCGCGGCGGTTCGTTGATCTTTTGCTGACGACTTTCTCGGACAAGAGCTTGCGTTAAGGATGCGCAGCGTGGATCGGAAGTTCCTCAACGGTGATAGTTCGAATCCGTTCGGGTCGGCGCAGCTTCTTGTCGTTGGTCAAAAAGTATTCCGCTTCCGACTGTATCGCCGTCGCCAGTTGGACCGCATCAGGCGTGCGCAGGCTGTAGCGAGATCGCAAACTCAGCAGCTTGCTGCGCGATAGCTGCACTAACCGGTAACGTTTGAGATTGCGCACGGTGAGCGTTAGTGTGGATGTAACTACCTGGAACAAACTGGAATCCAGCTCCTGTCGATCCCAACGATGAACCCCCGGAACCCAAGCCCTGGAGCTCAAGAATGCTGGCACTCTGAACTTGAGCTGACTCGCCCGGCGCATCGAGTTCCGCGAGCAATCGTTTCTGATCGACAGCGCTCAGAGATCTCGCGCGTCTAAGTGCCTCGTCGTACTGAGAAGTCGCCATTGGTTTCATCCGGCCCTTCCATTATTGTGCATCGGATCTGTTCATGGGCGAGAACGGCCAAGCCCTACTTATTGTGAACCCTGCCGCTGAGAAAGCCTCGCACGCTGTTTTCGCGGTCAACGAACCTATCACCCGTCGACGCCGGCCCCTCGCCGCGCGTCTCGGATCAACGGCTCGATACCAGGTACCGCGCACCGCTATTCCCGACAAGCCTCCGCAGGCAGTGCTATTCACGTAACGCGGACGTAATGGATGGAATGAAAAAGATTGCTTACCACTTCGAGATCACCCGCCAGGATGCGCGCCTCCGGGGTATCGCCGCCGAGTAACTGGTGTGGTGTAGTCAACCCATCTGTTTTAGAAAACCCGGTTTCCCCGCGCAAGACAGTGATCCGCGACAGTCCTTGGATTGACCTTCAGATCGTTCATCAGCCGCCCATCGACATCGGCCCCTCCCCACGCGTCAGCGAGGCGATCATATCCTCCCGGCGCTGCAACGTCACATCTAACGCGGAATCCGTCGCCACCCAATACACAATGCCGCCGATGAACGCCGCGAGCAACAGCAGTCCGAAGA
>NZ_CAJCHS010000264.1 GCF_903970205.1 Nevskia soli
CTTGGCGCTGGGCGTGGGGGCCTGGGCCATTTCGCTGAGGTCCTTATCGGTGTAGCGGGTGAACTCAGGCGCTGCAGATTCGGGCTTGATTTCCTTGGGGCCGGAGAGCATGACGATTTTACCCTTCAGCTTGCCTTTCCAATCGGCGATGTACTTATTGACATCGGCTTCGAGCTGGGCTGGATCATAGTTGCGGCGGCCGGTGCCGAACTGAGTAATCATGATCTCGCCCGACTTACTGCCGTTGGTGTTATCGGACCAGGCTAGCGGCGCGGCGACTAACAGGGCATAACGCGGTTCGAGCATCTCGACGGAGTACTGTTTTAACGACCAGCTGCGTCCGAACGGTCCCCACTTTTCCATGTGGACGTTCTCGATGCCATAGCTTTGGAGGCGTTTGACGGTCCAATCGGCGGCCTGCATGAACTCGGGGGACGCAGTTAGGCGCGGGCCGTATTGGTCGGTTAGGTACTGCAGGGTATCCATGACCTGGGAGTTATCGAAGGCCTCGGTTTTGATGCGGCCGACGACGGAGAGATCGGGGCGATCGCCACGTTCCTGGGCGCTGAGGGGGGCGAGAAGGAGCAGGCCGAGAAGGAGATAACGCATTTGAGAATTATAAGCGCTTTTAATCGGTGCGCGTGGGCGTGCCCGAGGTTAGTTCACCGGTCGCTTACGCTCGCGGCTCAGTTACGGATATTCTATTCGGTTGTTCTGCCGCCGTCCCGCGTTCCCTGACTCGATCATAGAAAAGGCCCGCCGGATGGTTAGATCCAGCGGGCCGGTTGGGTGCGACCTTCAGTGGCCTAATGCGTTATTTGGGGCACTCGGCGTGAACGGTGTCGGGAGCCTGCTGAGCGCCGGTTGCGGACGGCGGCATGTTGGCGCCGCGCGGTACGAACCAGATCTCGACGCGTTGATCTTTCAACAGGTCGTCGCTCTCCGCGATGCGCGAAGCTCTGCGCTCACGAATCGATGCAGCGCAGATGGGCTTGCGGAGATCGGCGCCTTGACCCGCGCCAACGGTCGCAATCTTGATGCGGCTGATGTCGATGCCGGGTTTCGGACAGATACCCTGACCCGAAGCCAGAATCTCGGCCGTATGCAGCGCGCGCTCCATGGCGAGGTTGGCATTCACGGCGGCGGCGCGGCGAGCGCGGCGTCCACGGCGGCCAGGAGGCGGCGGAACGGCCTCGTTGCCCATGTGACCCACCAGCACCACGTCGTAGTTGGCGTACTGACCGGAAGTCAGAGCCGGATAGACCTGGTCGATCAGGATGCGCTTACCGCAGTTGTTCACGCGGGAATTGCCGGTCGGGAAGATGATGTCATCCTGCCGCACGTTCTTGACCTGCGCGGAAACGGTCAGATTGACCGGGGCCGACGCCGAGCCGCCCGTCGAATCGGTGACGGTCGCTGTCGCGGTGATTTGCTTGGTGCCGCCTTCAGGACCGAACTGCACCGTGGACGAGTCGTAAGTTGCCGGTTCCGTTCCCGTGACCGTACCGTCGGTGACGGTCCACGCAACGCTCAGCGTACCAGGGCAAGATCCAGCTTGCGGATGCGGATAGAGCATGGCCTTGTCGCCAACCTGAAGGTCCGTCTTGTCCGCCGTCGCCGTGATGGTCGGAGGCGTATGAGCGTTCACCGTAAGGGTGATCGGAGGAACGGTCGATTTCTCGAGGGAACCGCTGTCGATAACGGTCAGCCCGATCTGATGCTGCCCGGCTGTGTCGGTCTTAACCTCCAGCGTATCGCTGCCCGAACCGGCTTCATGACCGTCGATCGTCCAGCGATAGTTGGGTACCGCGAACGGCTTGCGGCCGGTAACGGTCGCCTTCACAGTGATCGCCGGTCCCGGGCACACATTGTTGCCGGACGCCGCCATGCTCACCGAATCCCACGCTCTCATGACCTGCAGCGTGTAAGTGTCCTTGTGGCCCCAGGTGAAGTACAAGCCGCTGTCGACCTGGATACCGTTGAGGACGCCGCCCGCGGGGATATACAGCTGGGGCGGAATGCCATTGACCGCGAGGCCGTAGTGCGGATCCTGGGCGACGACACCGTACACCTCTCCGCGGATGCCGATGTGTTCCGCCAGCCGCACTTTGATACCGGCGCCGTAGGTGAACCCGAACCTGGGATCGGTCTGGATCTGAGCCGCATTCAAGGGCGCAGCCGCGGTCGACGTCAGCTCGTTCTTGGCGTTCTGCGTCGGTGCGAATCCAATCACGCCAAAGCCGGCCCGCACGTACGGCCGGAAGTTACTCCGCCGGTTGGTGAAGTAGAACAGCAGCGAATCCTGGAACTGGTAAACGTGCTGGCTGACGTTGAAGTCCTGCAGTACGCCGCCGAAATACTGGTGGAATCGAAGCTGGTTCTCGGCGAAAGCGAACGTTTGCTCCGTGCCCAGATGCTCGGTGAAGTTCTCCGCAACATATCCCCCGGCCATCGCGCTCGGCTTCTGTTGCTCCTTCAGAGGATCACTGCTCTTCTGCTGCCAAAAAGTCGCGCCGAAGAAAAATCCGGCTTCCCAATCCTGGGAGCGAGGCAGCTCAAATGTCGACACGCCAGGTGGCGGGATGTCGACGGAGGTTGTGGTTTGCTGGGTTGAGGAGTCTTGCGCGAACGCAGTCCCGGCACACGCCAGTACCACCCCAACACAGCTAGAAAGCAGGCGATTTGTCGTTCTGCTGGTTTGGAACATATCCGTCCTTTCTAAAGTCAAATGCCGTAATGCCCGATCGGGAAGTCTCTCCCTTGCCGATCTCCCGAACATAGATTCCCCGCGTAGAGGTCACTGCAAGGAGGTTATGCGCTCCTTGCGTCGTTACTGAAAAGCTTTTGATGGTTGCGCCGCCGAGGCCTTCCTGATCGAAATGCTGCCAGGTCCGGCCGGCATCGCTCGATTGATACACATGCCCGAACTCGTAAGCATAAGCCAAAGTCCGCGTCACAGGATCGATGGCGACGGCGGTGATGCTGTCCACCGGTAAACCGGCTATCGCGGCATGCCAGGTCATTCCCGAATCGTCGCTGCGAAATAATCCGCGCGACGTGCCGGCGATAAATACGGAACCGGCGCCGGCCAGATCGTAGGTTTGAGCGAAGAATGGTAAGTGACGCGGCCCCCAAGTCGCGCCTCCGTCATTCGAAAGCATGAACTTGTCATTCAGGCGCGCGATCACGGAGGAGTCGCTGCACTGCAGCGATTGCACCGGCTGGCCCGTGAAATTCGATAGGGTCCATGTCTGGCCGTCATCTTTGCTGCGATAGAGCCCGGCTTCCGTCGCGGCTAGAACCGCGTCCCCGGAAGCGCACAGGGCGCTGAAACGCAAAGCGGCGAAATTGGGTTGCGGCGCGGACATGGCCTGCGGCGCTCGGGCTTTCACGGGATGCTTCGCTTTACCCGGCTTTGCAGCGACTTTATGGATAACAGGCTTCTCGGGAGCTTGTCCGGCTTTGATCCAAGTCTCACCCTTGTCGGCCGACCGAAAGACTCCGGCGGGCGTCGCAGCCACGAGCGTTCCGGCCGAGGTGAGCGCGATCGCAATCACGTTTTCATAACCCAACCGCGCGGGATCGGTAATGCGCGTCCAGTTCAGCCCGCCATCCTGACTCGAGAAGATTGCGCCCGCATCCGCTGCCGCGCTGGTTCCGGTAAGAAGCCGATCGCCGTTCTCGACCAGTGGGGCGAACGTGCGGCTGGTGAATCCTTCATTAATCGGCTGCAGTGTCTCGCCGCCGTCGGTACTCTTCAGCAAGCCTTCGTCCGCCGTGGCCACGAAAACGGTGTCGCCTGAAATCGCCAGCGACTTGATCTCATGCAAAGCGACTTCGCGCCAGTCAGCGCCGCCATCGCGTGTGGCGTACAATCCGCGGCTCGTGCCTGCATAGATGATCTCGGGGCGTTGCGGGTCTTGCGCGAAAGCATAGGTTCTGCGGGACGTGAAAGGAATGCCCGCCATTTTCGACCAGTTCGCGCCGGCATTCACGCTACGCCAGAAGCCGCTGCAAGCGCCGATGAACACGCGCGATGACTTCACGGGATCGACACGAACGGTGATGATGTCGGAATCGGTCGACATTCCCTCGGCGATCATGGTCCACGCGGCGCCGCCGTTCGTCGTCTTCCAGGGCAGCCGCGGCGTTCCCGCGTAAATCGTGTCTTCGCGTCTTGGATCGAACGCCACCGAAACCACCGGCGTGAGCTCGACGTTATCGGCCGGCGAGATCAGTTTCCACGTCGCGCCGCCGTCGCGCGAGAGATGGACGCCGTCGCGCAGGCCGGCCGCCATGATCCTGGTGTCTTTCGGATAAATCGCCAGCGAGTAGACTTCCGACCCTTCGAGCGAGTTCACCGCGCGCCAGCTACGACCCGAGTCATCGCTTCGAAATAAGCCCGGACCCGCTTCAGCGGCAATGGCCGCATAGATCGCCGGCGGCTTGGCCGCGTTCCCCGAAGGGGCGAACACGATCATGTGGAGCATCGCGGTGTACTGCCGCGGAAAGTCGATTGGCTCCCAACGCGCGCCGCCATCCTCGGAAATAAACAAATTGGAGTTTTTCGTGCCGGCAACGAGGAAATTGGGGTCTTGGGGGGAACAGGCGATTACCTCGGCGTTTCCGCCAAACGGGCCGGCGGCGGTCCAGTGGGCTTTGAGCGGTAACGCGAGATTTATCGCGAACGCGAAAAACGCGCCTGCCGCATACAGAGCTTTGAACCGTCCCACCATTATTTGTTTCGAGGCCGCTCTGACAGCTAAGCCCCTTTGTGCACTTCAGTTTAGCAAAACAATGCGTTTATACGAGGGGTTTCCCGCCTAATGGCCTGATCGGAACTGTTACGATGCGATCTCTGCGTATTGGAATTCACACCTCACGTTCCGGATCGCTGGAAAAGGCCGCGATTCGTGCGCGCGATGTCGGCGCGAATACATTTCAGATTTTCTCTTCCAGCCCGCGCATGTGGCGTCCGTCGGTTCTGGATCCGGAAGATGTAAGACGTTTTCGGGCCATTCGGCGCGAGTTCGATCTTTCTCCGCTGGCCATTCATGTGAACTATCTGATCAATTTGGCTTCGCTCGATCCGGTAATTCGAGCCAATTCGATCGCCGCTTTTCGCGGAGAACTGGAGCGCGCCGCGGTGATTGGCGCGGAATATCTGGTGACGCATCCCGGCAATTACAAATCGTGCAATCCCGAAGAGGGCATGGCGGCCTTCGTTCTGGGGGTGAAAGAGGCCGCGCGGGGCCTCGAGTTAACGGGCCTGACTTTGCTCCTCGAAAACACGGTAGGCGGCGGCGCGCATCTGGGCGGAAAGTTCGCGGAGCTCCGCAATATGCGCGAGCTGTTGGGGCGGCTGATCGATCTGCCGTGCGGTTATTGCCTCGATACCTGCCACCTATTCGCGGGCGGTTTCGATATCGCGACGGAAGCAGGCCTGAAGAATTTGGTGGCTGAAGTCGACCGCGACCTCGGCTGGGAGAACGTCGGCGTCATCCACACCAATGACTCGAAAGGCGCGCGGGGATCGCGGCTTGACCGCCATGCCAACATTGGAGAGGGACAGATTGGTGAAGCAGGGTTCCGCCGCATCCTGCGCCACCCCGCGCTGCGGACGAAACCTTTTATCCTCGAAACGCCGCATGACGAGGAAGATCGCGCGGACTTGCGGGATATTGCCACTCTGAGGCGGCTCGCCGGACCGGATCGCAAGGCGCCCAGTCCGTCCAAACGAAAGCAGGCAAATAAGAAGCATCATGTCGGAAAAGGCATACGATTTTCAGGCGATTGAGACGAAGTGGTTCGAACAGTGGGACCGCGCGGAAGTAGCGGGCCAAAGCCTGTACCGCGCGGAAGAGGACAGCAGCAAGCCGAAATACTACGTGCTCGAGATGCTGCCGTATCCCAGCGGAGCGCTCCACATCGGGCACATTCGGAACTACTCCATCGGGGATGCGCTCGCACGGTATATGTGGATGCGCGGCTACAACGTGCTGCACCCGATGGGATGGGATGCGTTCGGACTTCCCGCGGAGAACGCCGCCATTGCGAACCGGCAGCCTCCGCGCGACTGGACGCTCTCCAATATCGGGAAGATGAAGCGGACGCATCGGCGCTTCGCGTTCTCTTACGACTGGTCGCGCGAAGTGACCACCTGCGATCCCGAATACTATCGCTGGAACCAGTGGTTCTTTCTCAAGATGCTGGAGCGCGATCTGGCGTACCGCAAGAAGGCTTTGGTCAACTGGTGTCCGCTATGCGCAACCGTGCTGGCTAATGAACAGGTGGTCGACGGCTGCTGTTGGCGGCACGAAACGACGCCGGTGGAGCAGCGCGCTCTCGAACAATGGTTCCTGCGCACCACGCACTATTCCGAAGATCTGCTGAACGATATGGCGGAGTTGGAGGGCAAGTGGCCGGCGCGTGTGCTGACCATGCAGCGCAACTGGATCGGCCGCTCGGAAGGCGCTGAGGTGGAGTTCGCTTTAGAGGAACGCGCGCAAAACGGAGCGCGCCCCGCGCCGCCAAGCTTTCACGAGTTCCTTGGTGGTTTGGCGGCGCCGGGACGCGCCCTTTGCGCTTTAGAGGAACGCGCGGAGTCGATTCGGGTTTTTACTACGCGCATTGACACGATCTACGGCGCGACTTGCCTGATCCTGGCGCCGGAGCATCCTCTGGTTTCGGAACTGCTCGATGGGACGATGCGGGCGCAGGCGAAAGCGATGATCGATGCGCGCGCGGCGCAGGGGCCGGGCGATTTCGAGAAGGAAGGTTTCGCTACGGGTCTGTTCGCGCGCAATCCCTTTAGCGGTGGAGCGCTTCCCGTGTGGGTGGGGAATTTCGTGCTCACGGGTTACGGGACCGGCGCGATTATGGCCGTCCCCGCGCATGATCAGCGCGATTTCGAATTCTGCCGGAAGTACGGGCTGCCGGTTGTGCCGGTGATCCGTCCGGTTGACGGCGAGCTCCCGGATGAGAGCTCGATGGAACAGGCGTTGGAGATTGAAGGCGTCGTCGAAAATTCGGGGGAGTATTCCGGCCTTTCGAGTGCCGAGGCGCGAACCCGCATGGCTGCGAGGGCCGAGCGCGATGGGTTCGGCAAACCGGCCGTTACGTTCCGGTTGAAGGATTGGGGCGTTTCGCGGCAGAGATATTGGGGAACGCCGATCCCGGTGATTCATTGTGCTGTGGATGGCGTTGTTCCTGTTCCCGAAGCGGACCTGCCGGTGTTGCTTCCCGACAATGTACGGCTCACCGGCGACGGGCAGTCGCCGCTGGCATCGGTGCCCGAATTCGTCAACGTGGTTTGTCCCCAGTGCGGCGGCCCTGCGCGCCGCGAGACGGACACGATGGACACGTTCGTCGATTCATCCTGGTATTTCTATCGCTACTGCGATCCGCACAACGCGGCGCAGCCCTTCGATCCGGCCAAAATCGCTTACTGGTTTCCGATTGACCAGTACATCGGCGGCATTGAGCACGCGATCCTGCACCTCATCTACTCGCGCTTCTGGACCAAAATGATGCGCGACATCGGTCTGGTGAGCAACGCAGAGCCGATTCGGAAGCTGTTCTCGCAGGGCATGGTCATCTCCGAAGGCGCGAAGATGTCGAAGTCGCGCGGCAATGTGCGAGGCGCCGATGCGGTGGCCGATAAGTACGGGGCGGATGCCGCGCGCCTGTTCGTTCTTTTCGCCGGTCCGCCGGAGAGGGAGATTGACTGGACGGATTCGGGGATCGAGGGAATTGTCCGGTTTCTGGGGCGTGTGTATCGCTTCGTTACGCGCAATGTGGGAGCGCCAGGCGGGGATGGGTCGGCCGATCGCGACGTGCTGCGCAAATTGCATCAGACGGTTAAGAAGATTACCGAAGATCTGGACACGCGCTGGCATTTCAATACGTCGATCGCGGCGGTGATGGAGTTGCTGAATGAGGTGCATGCCGCGGAGGCGAAGATTTCCGCTGCGGCGATGCGCGAAACGCTGCGGTCGGTGACGCTGCTGCTAGGACCGTTCGCGCCGTACATGGCTCAGGAGCTATGGGCGGAGCAGGGCTTCGATGGACTTGTGTTCAAACAGGAGTGGCCGAAGTTCGATGAGGAACTGGCGCGCGATGAAGGCGTCGAGATCGTGCTTCAGGTGAATGGCAAAGTGCGCGGGAGGATGACGGTGCCGCATGGCACGGATTGTGAAGAACTGGAATCGTTGGCGCGTCGGGAGCCGAATGTTGCGGCGCTGCTGGCGGGGAAAGCTGTGGTGAAGGTGATTTGCGTGGCGGAGCGGCTGGTGAATTTTGTGGTGCGGTAAGAGGTTCTGGGGCTGATGCTCGCTCGCGGAACAACGACCGGTTCGCTGTTGATTGCACTCTGCAGCGCCGGTCTTGCTCAGACTTCGCCCGATCCGAGCGAGCTGTTGCAGAAAGCGGCCCGCATCATTGATGAGAATGCGAACGCGCTGCCGCGATTCGCTTGTACTGAGACCGTCGCGCGGTCCTTTTACGTTCTTCCTGAAAAGTTAAAGAGGCAGTCCGTTCACGACGCCTCTCCGAATGACTTACCGGGCCTGGAGGCCGAGCGGAAGTTAGCGCGCAGCAACCGGGTGCGGCTGGAGATCGGCGTCTTCGACGGCCGTCAGCTTTTCGCGTGGCCCGGCGCGAAGGAATTCAAATACGAAAGCTTCGATGAACTTGCCGGGGGCGGCGCGGCTAGTTCCGGAGAGTTTGGCCCGTTCTCGGTGAGCGTGCTGCTTTCGGATGCCGATCCCGCGTCGTTCCGTTTCATTGGGTTCGAATCGGTTTCCGGCGCTAGAGTCGCCGCATACGACTACGCGGTGCCTCGCGAGAGTAGCCATTTCTCGGTTGGGACCAGCGACGGCGGCAGCGTAACGACGGCGTATCGAGGAGTGATCCTGATCGATGGAAACACCGGGGACCTGCGCCGCCTGATCGTCCAGATTGCGCAGCCTCCATTGAATAGCGGCGTACTTAGCGGACGTATTGTGATTGACTATGCGCGCGCGAAGGTTGGAGAAGTGATAGCGCTTCTTCCTAGCAGCTCGCTATTGCACTTACTGTTCTCCGGTGACGGTAGCGTTGCCGTTAATGAGACGAACTATGGTTCCTGTAAGTTATTCAGCGCGGAGTCTACTCTGGATTTCGGCTTGCAATCGGAAACTGCCGGGATACACCAGATTGTAGATGAGGAGCCCGCGCGTCCGCAGATACCCGAGGGACTGGAACTAACCACAAAGTTTGTCACCCCGATCGACGTCAAACGATCCTATGCAGGTGACCTGATCGAAACCGAAGTAGCGGAGCCATTAAAGGTAGGCGGCAAAACTTTGATACCGAAAGGAGCACAACTTACCGGAAGACTGGTTGAAGTGGAGCGACGTTATTACCCGTCGAAGGAAGCGACGGTTCGCATCCAGTTCGAGCGAGTTACGTTCGAAGGGGTTTCCATGCCGATTGCACTC
>NZ_CAJCHS010000265.1 GCF_903970205.1 Nevskia soli
TCTGGGCGGATCAAGGCGATGTCTGCATTTCTTCCAGTAGTATAGGCCATCAATGGACACGAGACAATGTCTGGCCTATACTACTGAGCATGTCCACCCTCAAAGCCGCTCGGCGCGAGCCCGCGCCCCGCGACCAGCAACGCCTGTTTGATGTCGGAATCAGCGATCTCGCGGACCTGCGAGAGCAAAAGGAGGCTCTGATGACGAAAGCTAAAGCGCCCAACACCCTGCGCGCTTACAAGCACGCCTGGAAAGGTTTTCACGATTGGTGCGGGATGACGGGACGCAACTCCCTGCCCGTCGATCCGGAGACTATCGAACTATTCCTGACCTGGGGCGCGAACGAACGCGGCTACCGCAAAGAGACACTGGCGCTCGCTTTGTCCGCAATTCAAGACAAGCACTTGTCGGCAGGTTATCCGTCGCCCCTGACCGCTAGCGTGCGCGCGGTTCAGGCCGGCATCGTTCGCGAGCGGCGGGAAGGGTTCAACGGCAAGGATGCGGTGCGTGTTGAGCATCTGCGAAAGATTTGCCGCCGCCTGTCGGCGGACGACGATCCCATTCACATTCGCGACCGTGCGATCATCCTGGTCGGCTTTGCCTCGGCGTGGCGGCGCTGCGAACTGAGCGCCATGCAAGTCGAGCACGCGAAGTTCGAGAAACAGGGAGCGCGGTTGTGGCTTCCGTATTCGAAGGGCGATCAGGAAGGCAAGGGCGAGGAGACAGAACTGGTGTACGCCAAGGACCCGAAGATTTGTCCCGTACGCGCACTGAAAGCTTGGCTCAAGGTTCGGGGTTTGACACCAGGACCGATGTTCTGTTCCTGCAACCCGCTGCGCGAAATTTTGTACCAGTCGATTTCCGGCCAGCGGATCGCGGACATCGTGAAAGCGGAGTTGAAGCGAATCGGCGAGGACCCGAACAAGTACGGCGCTCACTCGCTGCGTTCGGGCATGATTACCGCCGCTGCCCGCCGCAACGTGCCATTGCCGGCGATCATGCAGCACTCGCGCCATAAGCAGGTGCAGACCGTCATTCGCTACGTTCGCCGCGAACTGCCGTTTCGCAGGAATGTGTTGGCAAGAGTGCTTTAGCTGATGTCGCCCTAGGCAAGAGTAAGAGCGCGGAACCGGCGAGTATGTCCACCCCCAGATTTCCGCGCTCTTTGTTTTGGCCGCTTGGGACCAGCTACCAGTCTCGCAAAAAAGACTAAAGCCTTGGGAGATGGAGGCCGGCGACTTGCAGGCCGAACAGTATGACCACCGCTATAAATGGCAGCGTCAGAATCAGGTTCACGATGAGGAAGGCGAACATCACCTTGAAGATGTACCTCACCAACGTCAAAACGGGAACGTCCTCATCGAAAATGGTGCCGAGGGGCGCTGGGTGACTCGCATACGTGGGTGTTGTTCTGGCTGGTGTTGTGATTGAATACATGATCGTTTCCTCTACTCCGTGACTGACCAATTGTGCGCCCATTTGGGCGACCGGCGATATGGACTAAGGGGTACTTCCAGTCTGCTCGTCATTTCCGCTGCAAGCTCACATTCTGCACGAGCCGCGCGCCGGGCACGCTCTTTTCGGCTTCGATGGCGAGCCGGATCGCGTTCTTATCCGGAGCCGCGGCCGGCGTCTTCGGCTGCCGGAGGAACTCCTTCGGTAGGAGTTTCAAATCGAAGACATCGACCGAGACCGGACACGGCGACGATTTGAACTCGTGATGGAAGCCCGGCGCAAAGCTGATGTTCGCCTGATCCATCGTTTCGAGAACCCGCTCTTCGATGCGCTCGATGCGCCTGGCCCAGAGACGCTTGCGCGTCTGCCAGGCGGCGATCTGCTCGTCGCATTCTTCGATCCGTTCATCCAGGCGCGAGAGCACGCCGAAGGCCCGGTCGATCTTGGTCTTAGTCTGGTATTCGGCCTCCCGATGGACGCGCGCCGTGGCGCGTCCTGTTTTCTTGGGAGTGTCGGGCGTGCGGGCCGTGTTCGGGATCACCGCATAAAGCTGAGGAGAGCGAATCATCGCGCGTTCTTCTCCTGCGAAATGTAAACCGTCAAGCCGGTGGCGCGCACATCTTCGCTCGTGTAATCGAGGGTCGCGCCCTTGCGTGCGGCGTACGCGCGCGTTTCTTCCCAGGCGTCGAGCGAAGCGCACAGACAACTCGCCAGCCGCATGGCGACGGTCGGAAGCTGCGGAGCGAGCGCGTTCGCTCCCGTGGTGGCCGGAGGCTGGGGAGCGCGCGGCGCGATCGTGCGAACGTTCGCCCCATTCGCCCCGTTCGCGCGTGGTTCCACCGGCGCGATGGCGGCGGGGGGTGGAGAAGGCAAACGGGCGTGGATCTCTTGGGCGTCGCTGAGGCGCTGCGCCCGATAGACGAACGCGGTGCCCTTCTTTTGCTTCAGTAGCTCGACCGTCTCGCCGACATCCGGCCGGAGAGAAGCAAGCGCATCGCGGCCGCTCTCCGGCAGATAGATGAAACACGGGTTGCCCTGGTGGATGACGTTGAAGCGGTACTCAACGCCGTTGAACTTCGAGTTGCACTCCTGCCCGAAAACGGTTTCCATTTCGAGCAGCAGAGGCACATCGACAATCGGTGCAATTTTCTGTCTTTGCATTGGTGTATCTCCTTACTTCAATTCTATCAAGAGGGGGTGCCGTTAACAAGCAATGGCAGTACCACTGAGCACCGTTTAGTTCTACACTGGCGGAATGGCTACACAAACCGCAAAGACGCCGGGAACCAACGGCAAGATTGCAGCAGACACCGGGCCGTCGAGCACCGGAAGACAAACGATTGCAGCGCCCGCGCAGGACGCGAAGCTGGTCACTTACGTGCGAGGCAACATCGAGCCGATCGTGGCCGGTCTGATCGCGATGTCGGCCCACGCGGGCGAGGAGCGCGACTGGCAGACGATGAACGAATATCAAACGCTGGCCGGGCAACTGTCGCAACTGGGGGGACTGGGAGAGACGCTGGGCCGGCGCACAGAAACGGCGCGCGCGATGGCAGCGGGAGCCGGGGCCCGGTGAGTCCCATCGGGCGCGACGGCCTGCTGGCGGCAATGGGCAGCGCACTCGATTCGGTACTTCGCTCGGGCGAGGAGCTGGGGATCGGACGCGAGGTTGATGGCGAGCTGAAAGCGAACCTGGTCGCGGCCCGCGCGCGCGTCGAGTTGCTGCGAGCGCTGAATGCGATCGACATGCGGCATCAGGGCGATTACGCTGGGCAACCGCCCGATGCGGCGCAGGCGGCGGCGGCTGGCGCCTAACGGGTGGGAAGCCAGTCCCGCATCTTGTGGAGCGTTTGCGGCGTGGGACCTGAGTCATGTAGCAGCGAGCCGTCCGGAAGGATTTGATCGACGCTCACGCCGACCTCCAGAAACAAAGGGGCGAGAAAGTAGTGCCGGTGGCACTCCACATATTTGCCCTCCGAGCACATGAGACACGTCACGTTGCGGAGCGGGAGCATGCCTTGGATCTCCGAGCGCAGCCGCTCATAGGGGAGTGGATGTTTGCCGCCCAGCTCGCCCCGGTGCTGATACTCGATCCCCAGCTCGTCGAGCGCTTCGGCCATCCGGCGCGCATTGAAGTGGGGACAGAAGCGGCTCTGCGGATAGTTCCGGACGTCGATCAGCCGCTCAACCCCGTGGCGCGTGAGGAGCGCGGCGAAGTCCAGCCAGGGGTGTCGGGAGTGCCCGACCATGAGAATGCGTTGTGGCTCGCCGGATGCGCTGGAATCGCTATCCTGAGCGGTCGGAAACAGGATCGGTTGCTGGGTCATGGTTTCCGTCCTTCCGGTTGAAAATTCGCTTTGCGAATCATTTCGTCTCCTGTCGCACGCGCATAAGATCCTGTTTGGCGGCATTGGCGAGCATCGCGTTGCGGAGATCCCGGCAGAGGCCTTCGAGCAGACCGAGCTTGTCGGCCCAGACCCGCGCGTCGCTCTTGGCGACGTCGTTCATGAGCGCGATCTCGGCCGGGGTGACCAGCGAGGCCAGGCGCCCGGCGCGCTCCATGAAGCGCGCGATCTTCGAGACCGCCGCCTTCTCCTCGTCCGTGAGTGTGGCTTGCGGCTTGAATAGTTCGATCTGGTTTTCCTGGTCGAGAATCGCGCTCGCCACTTTCTTGAGCGCCTGGGGATTCGGACAGCGGCCGTCTTGAATGTGACGCCAGAGGATAAACTGGCCCTCCGCCGAAAGCCGGCTCATCTCGAACGCCTGGGTGGGAGTGACCGCCCCTTTCTCCAGGCCTTCGAGCAGCGGACCGGCCAGCTTGAGGAGAGCCAGCCGATCCTTGATGCGCCACGGCTGGGTGAAGCCCAGCAGCGCGGCCAGCGTCTCGACCGTGTGCCCTTTGTCGATGAAGACCTGATACGCACGCGCCTCTTCGGTGATGTTCAGATCCTCGCGCTGGAGGTTTTCAAGCAGCGCCAGCTCCGCGACCTTCTCATCGCTTAGATCGCGCACGATGGCCGGAATGGTCTTCGTGTCCGCTATCCTGCTCGCCCTCAGTCTTCGTTCGCCCATTACTACTAACCATGTTCCGTGAACGGAGGGCCGCTTCACAACTGTAATTGGCTGCAATAGCCCTTGCACCCGAATGGATGCGGCCAAGTCTTCGAGCGCGGCCATCGCGAAAATTTTGCGCGGCTGTAACGGATTCGCGTAGACTTCCGACAGCGGAAGCGCCCGCGTCGGCGGGGTCATTGGGCACTCTCCCAGTGCCAGGCCGTGATATCGGTGACCGGGTGCCAAATCTTCTCTTCGAGCGTGCCGCCGTATCCGGCGATCATGTCGAGGCATTCTTCCTTCTCGCCCTCGCAGATCACGATGCGGTGTTCGTCGATCACGCGAAAGAGGCCGGAGGGTTCGTCATTTTGTTGCATTGGTGTATCTCCTTACTTCTATTCTATCAAGAGGGGGTGTCGTTAGGAATAGAAGGCAGTACTTGAGAGACACAGTACAAGGGAAGGAAAGAAACGCGACGCCGCAGCCACTTTGGGAGATACGCACGGCGTCGCGGAGCGGGGGCGTCCTGCATAGGGCCCCCACTCGAACCTATTCGAACATGCCCTTCTGCCGTTCGCCGCCGAAGATCGGCGAGTCCTCGATCGAGCGCTTGCCGCGGTCGATGCGCTTGCGGCTTTTCTGCGCCAGCTCGGCCGTGAGGCGCTCTTTGGTGAGCTGGGCCTGATGCGCGCTCACGTCGAAGACCGATCGATAGGCTTCGCACTCTTCGCAGTACTTGTACCCGTGGGCGTCGCGGCCACACAGATCGCAGACCGTCTTCTCGGGCTCCGGCAGGCCGAAGCCAGGCGCAGCGCGCCAGGGGCCGGTCATGCGACCCTCACTTCCCGGCCGAACGGAGCCGTGCGCCGAGCGTGGATCGGAGCGACCCAGAGAACCGGATACGGCGGCTCTTCGGGAGCCGGGCCGTACAGATCCGTGAAGTAGACGCACGCCAGCGGATCGAGGCGTTCGGCTTCGACGTAATCGAAGACCGGCTGAAAGGCCGTGCCGCC
>NZ_CAJCHS010000266.1 GCF_903970205.1 Nevskia soli
ATACCGCCGTGAGCTCCAGGCCAACCCGCGCGCGCCCGAGATCCATTACCGCATCGGCCGCCTGATTCTTTCAAAGCAGCATACCGCGCAATCCGTGGCGGCGGGCCGCAACGAAATGCTGCTGGAGCTGCAAAACAATCCGCAGTACGCGGGCGCGGAGTTCATGCTCGGCGAGCTTGCACAGGAGGCCGGGCAATGGCCGCAGGCGGTGCAGCATTTTGGACGCGCCACGCAGCTCGATCCCGCGTTCGCGGATGCGTTCCTTGGGCTCGGGATCGCGCTGCTGGGGGAGAACAACGTGCCCCAGGCCATCCCGGCTCTCGAACGCGCGGAACAGATCGATGCGCAAAATCCCGAGATACACCGGCAACTGGCGATCGCTTACGGGCGCGTGAATCGTCCGGCCGATGCGCAGCGCGAATCGGCTTTGCAGCGGCAGACGCAGAGTCAAACCCAGTTGCCCGCACGTGCTCAGTGAAGTGCATAGATCTGCGCCACGCTCGTATCGCTCATGATCGCCGGATTCCCGTCCACCGTTAGACTCAGGAATGCTTCTACCGGATCGTGTACATTCGCGCCTTCCAAGCTGCTGATCTTTTGCCAGACTCCCTGAGGCGCCGTCAGCTTATAAATTCCGTCCTGCCCCTGCATCATAGCCATGTACAACGACTTACTATCTCTGGCCCAAATCCAGTAGCCCCAAAGCGCGTCAAACTGTTTCAGTTCTTTCCACGTCTTCGTCCTTGCGGTGTACAACATCATCCGTGAAGGCTCCTGTGCAATCGCGACCAGAAACTCACCATCGGGAGACCACGAAGGCACGTAAAGTCCCTCCGAGCCTGGCATCACCGATAGTTCGCGGCTGGCTAAGTTCAGCACATGAATCCCAGTCAGCGGCGTATTTGGGTACGGAAAGTAATTGAAGGCGATGGACTTTCCGTCGGCCGACCACGTGGGCGCCACTTCTTCTTGATCGCCGGCCGGAATTAGTTTCTCGGGCGCCCCGCCATCGGCTGCAACCTTATACAGTTTCTTCCAATCGGAGTAGACTAACCACTTACCGTCAGGCGACCATTGTTGCATTACCGCGTGCGAGTGAGTCAATTGCAGCTTCTCGCTACCATCTATGCGGCTCTTCCATAGATAACGGGTCGGGTATTCCGAGTAAGCCATCCATTGCCGGTCCGGCGAGATCACGAACTCCACTGCCGGAAGCCCGTCCAGAAAGGGCACGAACCGCTTTATGCGCGGATCGAGCACCTGCATAGCACCTTGCGGGAGCCGTCCCAGCACGAATACCCTGGCGCCGCTCCTCGCAGTCGCGTAAGCTTCGATCTGCAACTGATTTCCGGTAATCCGCACGGGGCTCGGCTTGGTCCAGAATCGAAACCATTGCGGCTGAACGAATTCATAGACGTTTGAGAGTCCCTCGCGGTCCGAGGTAAATAGAAAGTGCCGTTCGTCCCGTAACCATTGGCCTGCCCCTATGTTTACGTTTTCAGGCCAGGCGAGTTGCAAGGGATGCGCATCCCCTCCGGTCACCTTCAAGCGCCAGATCCGGGCCGTGCCTTGGGATGAAGCTGTCACCGCGAGTTCCCGGCCATCGGGCGAGAACGACGGATCATAGACATAGCCAGGCGCTAGCCAGAGCTTCTTGATAGTCCCGCCGTCCGCATCACAAGAATAGAGGGTTTTCTGGTTGCCGAATACCAGCGAACGCCCGTCCGGCGACCACCGCGCCGCTTGCGCCAGAGCGTTTCCCAGCCGGCTCGGCTCTCCTCCGACAGTCGAAAGCACCCAAAGCGATCCCAATCCAATCTCGCGGTCGAAGACGTCGGATTTCAACGCCAAAATCTTTGACCCGTCAGCCGCGACATCAACCAGACGCATTCCCGGTGCGACCCCTCGCAGCGGCACTATGGGTCCACCGTTCACCGGCATTTCGGAAGGGATTCCGCGGCTCGAAAAATATAGCCGCGTTCCGTCGGTGAGCAGCGGCGCCTCTTTCGGCTCTAAGGAGAACGTGATCTGTTCCGAATTTAGAGGACCGGGAACAGGAGTGGGAATGAGATAGATCGCGATAACGATTGCCAATCCAACGAGCGTCGCCAGGCTGCCGTACTGGAGAAGGTTCGTCTTCTTCCGCGAGCGGACCGGGAGCCCTTCATCGATTACGCGGCCGCTAAATGCGACGGCGGCGCGTGACGGTTCCGCTGTTTGTTTCTGCAATCGCCGCAGATCGATCAATAGGTCTTTCGCGGATTGGTACCGGTCATCCGGATCCTTTTCCAGTGCTTTCGTGATGATCCTTTGCAACTCGTCCGGCAGCTGGGAGTTCAGTCTCGTCGCAGGCTCCGGCTCAACGCGAAGCACATCAGCCAGGATTGCGGCTAGCGATTCTCCGCGAAAGGCCGGTACACCCGTCCCCATCTCGTAAAGGACAGCCCCCAGGGAAAACAGGTCGCTTCGCCGGTCAATCGGCTTGCCTTGCGCTTGCTCCGGCGACATGTACGGGCCGGTCCCGATTAAGTTGCCGTGCATTGTAATGGGGGCGGTCCGCGTTTGGGACGCCTCGCCGATTACCTCGGAACGGAGCTGCTTCGATACACCGAAGTCCAACAGCTTCGCGGCGCCGCGGCCGGTCACAAAGATATTCGCCGGCTTCAAGTCGCGGTGTACGATACCGTTCGCGTGAGCGCAGTCAAGTGCGTCGGAAATCTCGATGCCGAGTCGCAGAATCGTTTCTACCGGCAAAGGATGCGCGCCAATCATCTCGGCGAGCGTTTGTCCGTCCAACAGTTCCATGGCGAAGTAAGGGATGCCCCGGTCCTCCCCGGCGTCGTAGACGGTGCAGATGTGCGGATGATTCAGGCTCGAGGCCGCGAGCACTTCTTGCCGGAAACGCTGGACCGATTGTTCATCTATCGGCGAGCCGTCCCGCAACAGTTTGAGGGCGACGCGGCGACGCAAGCGGATATCTTCAGCTTCGTAAACGGTCCCCATGCCGCCACTGCCTACCTTATTGAGTATTCGGTAATTCCCAATAAGCCGGCCAGTGAATTCGGTCTTACGATCAGCTTCGTGGTCCATGCGGGTTCACTTCTAGCGCGCTCATCGTCCAAGTGAAATCATTCGAGAAAACCGCGGCAAAAACCGGATGCCGACTCACTGCAGCTGGCTCTCGATCCAATCCAGAATCACGCGATCGGCCCAGAATCGCGGCTTCCTTCGGGAGATGAAGCCGATGTGACCGCCGTGATCGGGGGCAATGACTTGCAGATTCGGATTGCGCGTAATCGCCGGATCGCGATACGACGCGAACGGGACCAAAGGGTCATCTTTCGCCGCGATCAAAAGCGCAGGCACGCGAAGCCGGGCTAAGAGCGGCAACGACGATTGTTCGGTATAGTAGCGGTCCGCGTTGCCGAAACCGAAGCTGGGCGCGGTGATCCTGTCGTCGATATCGTACACCGTACGACATTGGTCTAGTAGATCTTTCGAATAGCGGCCGGTCCGCTCCAGGCGCGCTTTCATGCGCGCGACGAAGCGGCTCTGGTACATGCGGTTCTCACGGGCGCCCACGCGCTGCGAGCAGGCCGCCAGATCGATTGCCGCGGCCACGGTAGCCACGCCCGCAATCAAGCCCGGCTCGGCCTCCGCAGCGGCCTTCAGCGCGACATTTCCGCCCAGAGAGAAGCCGGCCAGAAACACCGGCTTACGGCTGCGATTCTGCCGCACGAATGAAATCAGATCGCTCGTGAGGCCGGCGTGGTAAAGCGTCTGGCAGAGTTCTTCGGTACCGCCGCAGGTTCGCATATGGAAGCGATGCACCGCGAAGCCGGCGTTCAGCGCCGCGTGCGACAAGCTGATCATGTAGCCCGATTCGCCGCTGCCCTCCAAACCATGCACCAGCGCGATCTCGCACCGCGGTTTGAACAGCGGATCGTAGGAATCGACCATGATCTTGACATCCGGTTCCGTCTGGATATAACGGCGCCGGTGCGAGAACCGGCTGAAGTCGAAGTCGCGCGGCCAATAGTTGCCCAGAATGGTGAGCAGGTG
>NZ_CAJCHS010000267.1 GCF_903970205.1 Nevskia soli
TCTGGTGGTCTTGCGAAGTTCCGGGCCCGTGCTTTTTCTGAACGAAGGCGACCGGTACCGGCTGCGCACCGACGCGTTCGAATTCGCGACCGCGCCGCGCGGCGGCTTCACCGGAATGGCTGCGGCGGATTACGACCGCGACGGCAAACTCGACCTCTATCTCTGTTGTTACGTTTACTTCCAGAGCGAGGCGCAATATACCTACCCGTCGCCCTATCACGACGCGCGGAATGGACCTCCGAACTTCCTTTTCCGCAATGAACTGGACACTCGCGGCTCGGGCAGTTTTCGCGATGTCACGGCTGAGGTCGGGCTCGACCAGAATAACGATCGCTTCAGCTTCGCGCCGGCGTGGTGCGACACCACGGGCGACGGCTGGCCGGACCTCTATGTCGCCAATGACTTCGGCCGCAAGAATTTCTATCGCAACCGGCAGGGACGGTTTCGAGACGAGGCCGCCGCGGCCGGCGTCGAAGACATCGGCCCGGGCATGAGCGCCGCGTGGTTCGATTACGACGGCGATGGCCGGCCGGATTTATATGTCGCCAACATGTGGACTGATGCTGGATTGCGGGTTACCTCCGACGAGCACTTCAAGCCCGCCGAGCAGCAGAAAGACGCTTATCGCGGGCACACGATGGGCAATTCGCTGTTTCGCAATACAGGTGATGGAGTCTTTCGGGACACGACCGCGCAACAGCGTGCCGGGTTTGGGCGCTGGGCGTGGTCGTCGGGCGGTCATGATCTCGACAATGATGGACACCCCGAGATCGCCATTACCTGCGGGATGTTAACGAATACGTCGACCACGGACCTCAGCAGTTTTTTCTGGCGTCAGGTGGTGGCGCGCTCTCCGGATAACGCGAGTCCATCGGCCGCTTACGAGAAGGGATGGAACGCGATCAATCAATTCCTCCGCGAAGATCTGAGTTGGAACGGCCGCGAGCCGAACGTGCTCCACGCGCGGCGCGGCGACCGGTTTTTCGACGTCTCCGGCGTGAGCGGGTTCGATTTCGCCGACGATAGCCGGGCGTTTGCTGTCACGGATTTCGATGGAGATGGACGGCCGGACATTATCCTGAAGAGTCGTCTGGGTCCGCAGCTCCGATTGCTGCAGAACAACTGCACCGGCGGGCGGTCATCCATTGCCTTTCGGCTGCGCGGGACGAAGTCGAACCGCGATGCGATCGGCGCGCGCGTTGAGGTGGATGGGCAGGCCAAGTGGCTGGACGCCGGGTCGGGATTTCTTTCGCAACACAGCAAACGAATGATCTTCGGACTTGGTTCGAGCACGCGGATTCAGGCGGTCAAGATCACGTGGCCATCGGGTTTGGTGCAGGACTTTTCGGATCTGGAAGCAGGCCGGACGTACAGCTTGACTGAGGGATCGGCGGAGATCACGTCGGAGCCATTCCGGGCGCATCGGGCTTTACCGGCCGGGGCGCTCTCGGCGGATAACGACATGCGCTCGCACGATACGTGGTTTTTGCAGCCGGTTCCGCTGCCGTCGAAGGGCGCGGGTCCGGGTCTGTTCGTGATCCGCGAAAAATCGCAGCGCGATGAAATCTTCCGCCGGTATCTGTTCGATTGGCGTGCTCCGCTGGAGCCTCCGCTGGCGTTCCTTTTGAATCAGGACGGCGACGCGGTGAAGGTTTATGGATCGGTTCCCTCGACCGAAGAAGTGCGCGCGGACATCCGCCTGATTGACACTCCCGTGGAACCGCGCGCGCTGCCTTTCGGCGGCTTCTTCATCAAGCAGCCCAAGCGCGATTACTTCAAGTTCGGCGCGGGCTTTCTGTGGGCCGGTATGCCTGACGAGGCGCTGCCGTATCTGGAGCGCGTGCTGCGGCAGACGCCCGAGAATGCCCGGGTCTGGACACTCGTGGGTCAGGTACAACTCGAACTGGATCACTGGGACGAAGCGCAGCGCGCGTTCACGAAAGCCGCCGGGCTTGATCCTGCGTCGGTGAATGCGTGGATCGGACTCGGCGACGTGGGCGCGAAACGCGGCGAGCAGCAAGCGGCGGCCGATTCCTATCGCAAAGCTCTTACGCTCGAGCCGCAATCCGCGGAAGCAGCCAACGGATTAGGCCTCGCGTCGGCGAAGCTCGGGGACCTTACGGCGGCGCAGCAGCAGTTCGAGCGGGCGATTGCGATCCGCCGCGATTATGCCGAGGCGATCAACAATCTCGCCGTGCTTTTTGCGCAGCGCGGCAAACTGAATGATGCGATCGCGGCGTGGCAGTACGGGATCCAGGTGGCGCCCGACGAAGCTATACTCTACTTGAACCTGGGCAGAACTTACATCAGCATGGGACAGAAAGACAGGGCGCGAACCACGATGCAGCAGTTACTCGATCGCGATCAAGGCAACGAAACGGCGCGGCGTGCGTTGCAGGAGTTGAGTACAAGGTAAGCTTATGTCTCCTTTCTTGGTGGCAGCTTTCTTTTTGGCGCAGGTGCATGCCGCGGAGGGCCGGTGTGTCGGGCCTTCGCCGACCTCGCTGTTAGTTGCACCGGGGCAGCCGCCCTTGCTTAGTTTTCGTTTGTACGAAGGTAGGCAGCACTATCGCGAAGCGGGACTCGATTTGATGCTGGATGATGCGGGACATTAGTTGTGCGCCAATGAACGCCGATGAACGCCGATGGCCTGCGGCCACCGTCGGCGCCGGCGACTGCAGACCACCAAGGATGATAAGGGACCGTACAGCCCCACTCCGAGCCCGACCGAAAGGGAGGGTCCGCCGCCGTCAGCCGCGTGGACCCTGGCCGGGCGGAACGGTGTATGCTGGGGGTCATTTTCGAGGCAGCCGCGACGGCCACAGAGCCTTGCGCTTCGGGGCATTCCGCTCTCTCGCGGTAAAAAGCATTCGAAGGTTCTTTTTCCGTAGCACCAGCTCCATGACTGTCGCGGCTCAGAATGCAAGTCGCCCGCCCGGACGGTTCCTGTTACCGAGCGCCGGCCGCAGGCCATATGCGGTTCATCGACGGCAAACAAGCCTTTTGTGGTCTGCGGCTTTGTTGCTTTTTGCAAGTAACCTGATAGCGGGTAGTCTGGAAGATGGCATTGTAGCTTTCAATGAAGGCCGTTACTCGACAGCTCTTTTGCTGCTGCGGCGGGCCGTGGATGAAGGCCGCGGACGGCCGGCGCACATCTTTCTGGCACTTACCGAAGCAGCGACCAACGATTGTAAGTCTGCGCTGCCGTCTTTGTT
This sequence comes from Nevskia soli, assembly GCF_903970205.1. GTDB lineage: Bacteria > Acidobacteriota > Terriglobia > Bryobacterales > Bryobacteraceae > Bog-113. Next base: position 3,216 of record NZ_CAJCHS010000267.1, read on the forward strand.
ACCGGAAGCGCGCAATGCTACAGACCAACTTAGTCTACTAGCGGGTCTGGCCGCTGCAAGATGCCAGTCCGCGGATGGAGACGCGACGTCTGCGCTCGCTACACTCGATGCGCTGAAACAGCATTTCGCGAAGAACGCCGACGTCCTCTATCTCTCGGCCGAAATCGAAATGACCGCGTTCAACAACACCACGCTCGCGATGTTCAAGGATGTGCCATCGTCCTATCGAACGCACCAGCTCTCGGCGGAGATTCTCGAGGTCCAAGGCCGATTCGCCGACGCCGTTTCGGAGTATCGAAAGGCAATTGTGTTGAATCCGAGAGCGCCCGATCTGCATTACCGCATGGGGCGCGCGATTCTGTTAGGGAGTCATTCGCCCGAAGCGCTCAGCCAGGCCGCTGGCGCATTCACAGCGGAGCTGCAGATCAATCCCGAAGACAGCGGTTGTTACTTTCAGCTCGCTCAAGTCGCCGAGGTGCAGGGCCATGGCGGCGAGGCGATCGCGCAATACGAAAAAGCGCTGCAGTTGTCGCCGGCGTTCGTGAATGCGATGATTGGGCTGGCCAAAATCTACCTGCAGCAAAACGAAACGGCACGCGCCTTGCCGCTTCTGGAGAAGGCGGCCACGCTGCAACCGGACAACGAAGCGGCTCACTACGCCCTGCTCAAGGCGTATCGCAACAGCGGAAACATGGAGCAGGCTAAAGAGCAGAAGGCGATTCTGGACCGCCTGGAGAAACCCCCCGACAGCGAGTTTTCGGATTTTCTCAAAAAGCTCGGCGATAAGACGCCGCAACAATAGCGCCGAAACCATGAAGACCTGCATCGTGCTGGCGCTCGTTTGTGCGGCTTCGGCGCTCGTGTCCGATCAGCCGACGCAATCGATGCCGCGCTTTGAAAACATCGCCGGCGCGAGCGGCATCCATGACGTCTTTCCCAATGGCGGCGTTACGTCGAAGAAGTACATCCTCGAAACCACCGGCAGCGGCATTGCTTTTATCGATTACGACAACGATGGTTTGCTTGATCTATTCGTACTTTCCGGCGACGGCGGGACCAATCGCATGTACCACAACGAAGGTCACGACCGCTTTCGCGATGTTACCGATCAGCTCGGTCTGCGTTCTTCCGGATGGGCGCAGGGCGTGTGCGCTGGAGACTACGACAACGACGGATATACCGATATCTTTGTCACTTACTGGGGCCGGAATCGTCTCTACCGCAACATCGCGGGCACCCGCTTCGAAGATGTAACTAAGGCGGCGCACTTATCAGAGGATCGAACCCGATACAACACCGGTTGTGCTTTCGTCGACGTGGACCTGGATGGTCACGCCGACCTATTCGTCGCAAATTACCTGAGATTCGACCCGGCGACGAATCCGTTGCCGGCCGCAAACCCTTACTGCTATTACCGGGGTATTCCGGTTAGTTGCGGTCCGCGCGGACTGCCTTTCGACCGGAACCTGCTTTATCGCAACAACGGCGATGGCACGTTCACCGATATCTCAGAGTCTTCCGGAGTTGCGGAACCGTTCGGGCACTACTCGCTCGGCGTTCTTACCGGAGATTTCAACGGCGACGGGTTGCCGGACATCTATGTGGCGTGCGATCAAACGCCGTCGCTGCTGTATCTAAACAAGGGTCACGGAAAGTTCGAGGAGACCGCCGTACTTAGCGGCGTTGCGTTCGACGACAACGGAAAAGCCATGTCCGGCATGGGAGTGGCCGCCGGAGACTACAACCACACGGGCCTCCTGAGTATCTTCAGGACGAATTTCTCGGACGAATACGAGACCTTCTATCGCAATCGCGGCGACGGAAACTTCGACGAAGTGACGCTTACCGTCGGACTGGGCCAAAACACGCGATACGTTGGCTGGGGCGCCGGGTTTTTCGACTTCGATAACGACGGCTGGAAAGACTTGTTGCTCGTCAACGGCCATGCATTCCCGGAAGTGGATTCGCTCGGCATCGATATCCACTACAAGGATCGCGCCATTCTGTATCAGAACCTGGGAGGCGACAGATTCAAGGACATCACGCTCCGTGCAGGTCCCGGTCTGCTGGAACCTCACTCCTCGCGCGGCGCGGCCTTCGGCGACATCGAGAACGATGGTTCAATGGAGATCGCGATCAACAATCAGAACGAGACCCCATCACTGCTGAAGAACACCAATCCGGTTGCGGGGCACTGGCTCGCACTGAAACTGATCGGCACGCGATCGAATCGCAGTGCGCTGGGAGCGCGGGTTCGTGTCACCGTAGCGGGTCGAACGGAACTCGATGAAGTCCGCAGCGGCGGAAGCTATCTGTCACAAAACGATCTGCGTCTCCATTTCGGGCTTGGGCCGTCGCGCTTCGCCGATCGGATCGAAATCGCGTGGCCGTCGGGAACCCGGCAGGTATTGACGCATCAGACCGGCGATACTACGCTGACAGTCCGGGAGCCCTGATACTCCTCCGCAGCGGCGGAAGTCCGATTTCTGCCCAGAAGCTTCGCTTGATAGAGAGCGCGATCGGCCATCGCAACCAGGGAATTCGAGGTGTCCCGATGGTCGGGAACCATGGTCGCGCAGCCCACACTTATAGACAGGCGACCGTGGGAACCGGATCCCCGGTGAGCGATCGCGAGGTCGAACACGGCGACTCGCATTCGTTCCGCAACCATCGGCGCTCCGATTTCGTCGCAATCGGGCAATATCACCGCAAATTCCTCGCCGCCGTAGCGCGCTACCAGATCGCGATCACGGAGTGGAACCGATGTTAACGCCTCCGCCACCCGTTTCAGGCACTCGTCCCCGTGCTGATGCCCGTATTCGTCGTTGAGATCTTTGAAGTGATCGATGTCCAGCAAAAGCAGCGAGACGGGTGACAGCGACCGCGCGGACCGTTTGAACTCCGCGTCCAGAGTTTCATCGAACTGGCGGCGGTTCGGGATTCCGGTGAGCCCATCCTTGAAAGACAGGTTCCTGAAAACCACATTCTGGTTCTGAATCACTGCCGTCTGTTCAGCGATGCGATGCCTCAGTACGGCCACCCAGCCGAGAACGCACAGAGTGATCGCGAGCGCTCCCACCAGCAAGGGGAAGAGGTGATTCGGGGTCCACCACGAAGGCCGCTGGAGAACAGCCACGTCTTCGGGCGAGCGCAATAGGATCCGAAACGAGCTTGGGACCGACAAGACTTCCTGAATATCCCCGATTGTCTCAATCTGGACGGAACAGATTCCGGTCACGCGGAGCGTGCTTCCTTCTTCCCAATCCGGAACCGCACTTGCCCACCGGCGATCCGGAAGAACAACGCGAAAGAGGAATTTCCCTGCTGCCAGCACCATGGTGGGATCTTTTGCCACACGGCTCTTGCCGATCACACGCCCTTCGATCTGTACCAGCCGGGCATCGTAATCTCCCTGCATCGCCTGTTCGGCGGTGACCGGGGTCGCCACGACGGTTTGACCCGAACCAGCGGACCGCATGCGCGCGTCGGTCAGGGTCGGCGTCATACCGCCGATCGCCGGAAACCCAACGATGTCCACCAACTCGCCGTTTGCAAAATGCGCCGTTTCGCTGGTCTGAACACAAAGGCCATTGACGGCAGCTGTTTCCTGAATACAAACGGAGCGGCCGGGCCATTGCAGCGACACGGTTCCCCGGACGCGCACTAGCCTCTGAAAAACTATCTTAGGTGTATAGGACAGAAGGCGGTCAATCGGCAGCGCAGGAAGCTGGAACGGATTGGCCGTCGCGGGCTCCTCGATCTTCACCTGCTTCAGGTCGGGAAACACGATTCGGACTCCCGTCATCTGCTGCTTGCCGTTAACAACCGGGACAGCATTCCCATGCAGGGTGATCATCGCGTCAACGAGCCGGCTGTAGTTTGCGCCGTCTTCGCGCAGGGTGGTGGCGTAGATAAAACCATCGCTCAACATGATCCCCAAATTGACATGGCGGCCGATCTCCCGGACCGATCGCACCACTCCTTCGACCTCAATCCATGCCCCGTCGTGCTTACCTCTCAGCAGATCGGTCAGGCTCACGCGCGGCGCCGCGGCCGGAAAACGAGACTTCCCGACCACGCGAACGCTCGATCCATTCACGATGGGAGCAAAATCTCCTAAACCGCTGGTTCCGTTCACTTCAAGCAGCCTGCCGGGCACAATCGGACCGCGCGGCGGGGAGGAAAGAGCGACGAACACGGACCCGCTCGCGTCATGAACGAGCAACGCTATATGGCGGGAGTCAACATATGGATCGTAGTAGGTGGCGACGGCGCGCAGGCGAACCGGGTACCCTCGCCGTGCTTCCTCCACGGTGAGGCTGTGCACAGCGCGAGCCTTCGTCAGCACGCGCATTGGTCCGCTGGCAGGGCTCGCCGTCGGCGGCAGGCAGCCGACAATGCAAGCGGCGCAGATCCAAATTGCCGCGCGCCTTCGCACTTTTCTCCTGATGTCTTCGTGAAGCCAACCCATCAAGCAGCTAATCGGATGTTGATCGCGAGCACTTTAGGGAGTCGGGCGAAATTGCGCCTGCATCTCACGTAGAATCGGGAATACCCCGATGAGTTCTCCGTGGAACAGCGGACGCAGCCCGCGACAGATTGCGCACTCCATCGCGCACAGCCGGCGCGAGTTCCTCCGTGCCGCT
>NZ_CAJCHS010000268.1 GCF_903970205.1 Nevskia soli
AGCTTCACCTGGTTGGCGATCAGGCCGTTAAGACGAGCCACTACAGCATCCTTAAGCGTGAGGTGGATAGTGCCCGGCAGCTCTACGACACAATGCTTCAAAGGTTGAAAGAGGCGAGCGTTGCCTCCGCGCTGCGTGCGAGTAATATCCGTGTTGTCGATCCGGCCGAGCTTCCGGAGCTACCCTACAAGCCTAACGTTCCGCGCTTCTTAATTACAGGTCTGTTACTCGGCTGCTTCTGCGGGTTCGCATTGATAGTCTTTCAGGAGAAGGCGGACCGGACACTTCATGAACCCGGGGACACCGCCACTTATCTGCACCTGCCGGAACTCGCTGCCATCCCAGCCGCCAGTGTGGATCTGAGCCCGCGGGGTCTGCGAATGGCCCGGCGCAGCCGCGGGTTGTTCGGATCGGATAACCACCGCGAAGCCGATGGATTAGTTAACGACCGCGTGGAACTCTTGACATGGTCGCGCCGGCATTCGCTGGTCGCGGAGGCGTTCCGCGGAGCACTTACCTCCATTTTGTTCTCTTCCCGAACCGGCGAGCGGCCGCGCGTTCTGGTGCTTACGAGCGCGAGTCCCGGCGAAGGTAAAACCACTGTTGTTTCTAATCTCGCCCTCGCGCTGGCGGAGATAAATCAGAAGGTTCTCATCATCGACGCCGATCTGCGAAGGCCCCGCATCCACGAGGTCTTCGGTCTGTGCAACGACGGAATTGGACTAAGCGAGCAACTGCTCGACCCCGAACACGTCGACCTTCTCGGCCTTACTTCTTGCCTCCGCAAAACACAGATAACCGGACTGCACATTCTCCCGAGCGGGTGCGCCCGCATCAATGCAGCAAGCTTGCTGCACTCCGAACGGCTCGGCGAACTTATCTGGACCCTCCGGGACCGGTTTGACACGATCCTGATAGACACGCCGCCGGTGGTTAATGTTCCCGATGCTCGTGTCATCGCGCGTCACGCGGACGGCGTTGTTCTGGTTTTCCGCTCGGCAGTTACTACGCGCGATGCGGCTTTAATGGCTAAGCAGCGCTTCTGCGACGACGGTATTTCCATTATGGGTACAATCCTGAACGATTGGAATCCCAAGACTCAGGGTTACTCCGAGTACGGCAAATACTACACAAGTTATCTTCCCGATTACGAGATTCAGAATTCGGGCGAGAGTCAAAGCGGTGCGGCCAAATCTTCGCGAGCGAAAGGCGCCTAAGTACTTCCCATGTGCGGAACAGCCGGTGTGTTTCAGTTGCGAGGCGTAACAACATACCTTGATGAAGAGTTCGTCCGATCGATGACGGCTGCCCAATCGCATCGCGGTCCGGATGACGGCGGCCAGTTTCGCGACGACCGCGTCGTCCTGGGACATCGCCGTTTGTCGATCATCGACCTGTCCCCTCTTGGCCGCCAGCCTATGTCCAATGAGGATGGTAGCGTCTGGATCACTTACAACGGAGAAATCTATAACTTTCAGGATCTTGCCCGAGGTCTTTCGAATCACCGTTTCCGTTCGCACTGCGACACCGAAGTTCTCCTCCATGGCTACGAAGAATGGGGTATGGAAGGACTTCTCAATCGGGTGCGTGGCATGTTCGCCTTTGCGCTGTACGATTCACGCGCCTCACGTTGTTACTTAGTGCGCGACCGCCTGGGTATCAAGCCGCTTTACTATTCCGCGTTGCCGGATCGTCTCGCGTTCGCTTCCGAAGTGAAAGCACTTACTCACTCGGGCGTCGTCCCCGATTCCCGCGATCCCCGCGCGCTGGTTGGGTTGATGCTTTTCGGGTCGGTGCCATCTCCTCGAACCTCGGTGCATGGGATCCAGTGCTTGATGCCTGGGACCTATCTCTCGGCTAATAGAAACGGCGTGGTTCTGCATAAGTACTGGGATCTCGATACGTCCCAATCGGCACAGGACGGCGGCCAGGATGCGGAACGGGAATTCAGAGCCGTTCTTCAGGATTCCGTCACCCGCCACATGGTTTCCGACGTAAGTGTCGGCGTCTACCTAAGCGGCGGGGTGGATTCCGCGGCACTGGTTGCGCTCGCCAGTCACACCAAGTCGAAGGTAGTTACACTTACCCTTACATCCGACGATGCGGCACTCAGTGAGGGTGACGCGGCGCGCGATATCGCGCATAGATTCGGCGCGGATCACCGCGAGATTCATCTCTCGAGCCATGACTTCATTCGCGAAGTGCCGAACTTCCTGCGTGCCATGGATCAGCCTACGACTGACGGGGTGAATAGCTATTTTGTCGCACGGGCTGCACGTCAGGCCGGCGTTACCGTCGCATTGTCCGGACTGGGCGGAGACGAAGTGTTCGGGGGTTACCGGCATCACCGATGGCTCGCTCGCCGCAACCGCTCCATTCAATACCTTTCGAAGCTTCCCGCATGGTTTCTTGGTTTGGCGATTCGCACCGGAGTTCTCTATGGCCGTCTCCGCGGCCGCGAGAAGTGGATGCGTCTGTCCGCTCTGAATTCCGGAGTCGGCGGATCAGAGTTATACCTCCTCTGGCGTGGCTTCTTTGCCCCCTTGCAAGTCTGTTCGCTGATGGGGATTAGCGAGAAGGAGTTGCAGGCCGCGACGGAAGAGTTCTTCGACCTTGGTTCCGAAGACCCCGCTCGTGAAGTCTCCGCGGCTGGTTCGTTCCGCTATATCGAGTTCAAGCGATATCTTCACGATCAAGCACTTCGCGATACCGATGTCTTCAGCATGGCTCACTCCATTGAGGTTCGGGTCCCTTTCCTGGACCACGTGATCCTGGATCAAGTCGCAAAGCTTCCCCGTGGGTCGGAGTTTGAAGGACGAGGGAACAAGCCGCTTCTTACCCGGGCAGTCGGTGATCAGTTCGTATCTGAGGCCGCTCTCAAGCCCAAGAGGGGATTCTCTTTTCCGTTTCGTAGTTGGATGCGGGCGCATAACAACGATATGAAAGAGATGGCAATGTCAGGGGGCTATCTCGACCGGCGGGCGGTAAGCGCTTTGTGGCAGCAGTTCGAGAGCGATCGCCTCCATTGGTCGCGCGCCTGGATGTTGTCGCTTGTCGGGGCGGGTAAGTAGCGATGGCCACTCAAACCATGCCGGTTTTGGTGCTCCAGCCTTCGTCCGGCTGGTTTCGGCTGAATCTGGGCGAAGTTTGGGATTATCGCGAATTACTCTATTTTCTGATGTGGCGCGACATCAAAGTCCGGTATAAGCAAACCGCCCTTGGAGCTGTTTGGGCTGTGTTGCAGCCTACGTTGACGATGTTGGTGTTTAGTATCTTTTTCGGGCGGCTAGCCAAAGTTCCCTCTGACGGCATTCCGTACCCGATATTCGCGTTTGCCGCGCTCTTGCCTTGGCAGCTATTCGCGTTCGCCCTCACCGAATCGAGTAACAGCCTGGTTGCCAGTCAGAATCTTATAACCAAAGTCTACTTTCCGCGACTGGTAGTCCCGATGGCCGCTACTTTCGCCGCTCTTGTCGACTTCGCCGTAGCATTTGTCGTACTGCTAATCCTGATGCTCTTCTACGGCATTCATCCCACTGCCGCGATTGTATTTCTACCTTTCTTTCTCCTGCTTGCCCTCGCTACGGCGCTCTCAGCGGGTCTATGGCTGTCGGCGCTGAACGTGAAATATCGCGACGTTCGTTACACCATCCCGTTCCTTACCCAGTTCTGGTTGTTCGCAACGCCGGTCGCCTACCCGAGTAGCTTAATACCCAAACCATGGCGCGCGCTATTCGGTCTGAATCCGATGGCCGGCGTCGTTGAAGGTTTCCGCTGGGCCTTGCTTGGAAAGTCGAATGGAACCGGCCCTTTGTTGTTAGTCTCTATCGCCGCCGTTCTGGTGCTGCTAATAACCGGCTTGCGTTATTTCCGCAAAATGGAAGCTTCGTTCGCGGATATCGTCTAACTCGTATGAGCGCCCTGGCCTTCCGCGTGAATCAACTCAGCAAGCTCTACAGCCTCGGTCGCCGCGGTCCGTACAAGACTCTGCGCGAAAGCCTCAACGACACTGTTACCAGGTGTTTCCGCCGGTCGAACTCAAAGACTCGCGACGCCGATCTGCCGGAGAATATCTGGGCCCTCAAGGATGTCTCGTTTGACATTCTGCAGGGTGAGGTTGTGGGCATCATCGGCAGAAATGGGGCGGGGAAATCGACTCTGTTGAAGATTCTGTCCCGCATTACGGAACCAACGCAAGGTTCGGTTGAAGTCTATGGTCGCGTAGGCTCGCTTCTTGAAGTTGGCACAGGCTTTCATCCGGAACTAACCGGCCGTGAGAACATCTACCTGAACGGCGCGATCCTCGGGATGAAGCGTACCGAAATCAACCGTCGCTTCGATGAAATCGTTGCTTTCGCTGAAACCGAGAAGTTTCTGGATACTCCGGTAAAGCATTACTCCAGCGGCATGTACATGCGCTTGGCTTTCGCCGTCGCTGCGCACCTCGAACCGGAAATCCTATTGGTGGATGAAGTACTCTCTGTCGGCGATGCCGCTTTCCAAAACAAGTGTCTGGGAAAAATGGGGGACGTCGCTCGCTCCGGACGTACCGTTTTATTTGTAAGTCACAGCATGGCATCCATCGCGACCTTGTGTACATCGGCGATTTTGATGCGCGACGGCGCCGTCGCTCACCAGGGCAGGCCGGAGGCGTGCATCGATCAATATCTTGCCGGAATCAACGAGTCGAAAGGTCAAACCGACCTTCGGGAAGGCAAGGAATGCCGGCGGGGTAGTGGCGACGCTCGCATCGTAGCGGCTCGGCTGACCGACACTTATGGGGTACCTTCGGACCGGTTTGAGTGCCAGGGCGAATTGGTAATCGAAATGGAAATCGAAGGCGTCGCGCAGATACCGTCGTTTCTATCCACAATAGCGATTCGCACCCGCACGGGAATCACTGTTCTACACCTGCCCAGTCCGCCCGACTTATCTTGGTCTTCGATAAATACTTCGGGCGCGGCTACCGTCCGCTGCCGCATCCCGCAGTGCGGCCTCTACCCCGGTTCATACGTGGTCTCTTTGTGGATCGGTAAGAACGCGCACCAGGAACTCGACTGGGTTCCCGACGCCTTGACCTTTTCAATGGAACAGGGTGCATTAACCAGCTACGGATTCGACATGTCGTGGCGCCACGGGCTATACCTTTGCGAGAACTCTTGGTCGTCCGCCCGGTGCGGAAGCGAACCGGACGTTGAGTGGCCGACTATGGCCGGCGACTTTGTCCACTAACACCACACCTTTGTTTCCAGCCGTAAAGTTGCGTGGGTTCGCAGCCAAACCCTTTGCCGAGCAATGTCTCTCCGTCCGCTTTCATTTGCGACAGTGGCTCTCGCGCCTTTCGATTTGCCCCACGCCGTTGCGTCTGGTTATGGACTCCGGCCGGGATGCGTGGTTCCTCTGGCATCGCTTCCCATCTGAGATCGCATCCACATCTAAGTTGTTCGAGTATGTCAGCTCGGATAATCCCGAGCTTCGATTCCTGTGCCGCTATCTGAAGCCGGGAATGACGTTCCTCGATATAGGCGCTCACCATGGCCTGTTCTCGATCCTCGCCGCGAAGAAGGTGGGGCCGTCCGGGCGTGTTATCTCTTTTGAGCCGTCGTCTCGGGACCGCGCCCGATTGCTTGTGAATAAAGCATTGAACCGCGCGCGGCGGATACATGTCGAGCCGCTAGCCATCGCCGCGGAGTCTGGTTGGAGTTCATTCTTCGTCGTTCTATCGGGCTACACGACCATGAACAGCCTGCGTCCGCCCGCGGTCGATTCACCTGTTTCCGAAGTGCGGGTTGAGTCGGTCCGCCTCGACGATTACTTATCGAAAACCAAGGTATCGGAAGTTCACCTTATCAAGATTGATGCCGAAGGAGCCGAACCCGATATCTTCTTGGGAGCCGACCGCACCATCCAAGACCTGCGTCCCGTGATCATGTGCGAGGTCCTCGATTCTGTTGCCCGGCCCTGGGGTCGGGTAGGTCTCGAATCCATCGAATACCTTGCGCGCCGGGATTACCGTTGGTTTGAATTCTCAGAGCAAGGCTATCTCCGGCCGCACATAACTCGGGACGAATACCCGGAAGTACGAAACTATCTCGCTGTTCCTGAAGAAAAGCTGGCGTGTTTGGCGAATTTAGTCAGATGAGCGCCAGAATCAGTATCATCATTCCGTGCTACAACGCGGCGCCCTGGATTGCGGAGACCCTAAATAGCGTTGTGGCCCAAAGACGTGATGATCTCGAGGTAATCGCGATCAACGATGGTTCTACCGACAGTACGAGCGGAATCATCAAAGGGGATTTCACCTTTGTCCGGTTGCTCGAAACACCCAATCGCGGCGTCAGTCACGCGAGGAATCTCGGAACAAGTGTTGCCAATGGCGATTTCATTCAGTATTTGGATGCGGACGACCTCCTGGAGCCCGGTAAACTGTCCAGACAGATCGACGCCCTAGAGAAGACGGGCGCGGATGTTGCCTACGGTGACTGGCGCCGCATCGAGCCGGATCGCAAGGGCGGGTATCGGTCAGGTGCTACCGTCGTGCGTTCCCTAGTCGGATCTCCCGAGATAGCTCTCTTCACGGAATTCTGGTGTCCGCCTGCCGCTTATTTGTTTCGCCGGGAAATCGTTGAGAAAGTCGGCGGCTGGAACACGAGTCTTCCCGTTATTCAAGATGCGAGATTCGTACTAGATTGCGCACTTCACGGGGCGGTCTTTGCTTATGTACCAGGGGTAGTCGCTACTTACCGGGTTCATGCTGCAAACTCCCTTTCTACTCGCGACCTTTTGACCAACCTTCGGAATCAACTTCGGAATGCCGGGGACATCGAACGGTGGTGGGGGGAGCGCGGCGGGATAGCCGGTACCAGATTACAAGCTCTGCTCAAAGTCTACGGGCATGTGGCTCGCGCCAGCTACGGCAAGGACAACGGCGTTTTCGAGGGCGCATATTTGGCGCTGGAGCGTCTTACTCCTGGCTATGTCCCGAATTCGCCAAGGTCGTTAGCGATCGTTTCAAAACTAACCGGATATCGCACAGCGGAATCGATCGCGCTGCGGTATCGGCGCGCGAAACGGGTCTTTCGAGCGGCATGAAGATAATTCATCTTCCTTTCTGCTACTATCCCGACCCTGTCGGTGGAACGGAAATCTATGTCGCCGGACTGGCTCGTGAGCAGCAGCGTCAAGGGTGTACTCCGATCGTCTGCGCGCCCGCGCAGAACGAGTCACGTTACTACCACGACGGAGTTGAAGTCCGAAGGTTCGCTCTCGAGCCCGCAACTGCCGATGTAGCCGATCTGTACGGCTCCGGCGACGCGTTAGCGGCATCCTGGTTCGGCCGCGTACTTGACCAGCAGAAGCCCGACCTCGTGCATCTTCATGCGTTTACCAGGGGCGCTTCATTGAAGGATGTCCACGAGGCGAAGCGCCGCGGTATTCCAACCGTATTCAGTTACCACACGCCGACTGTTAGCTGTATCCGCGGAACACTTCTGAAGAACGGGAGTGAAGTATGCGACGGAATACTCACTAATGCCGCCTGCGCGTCCTGCAATCTTCAGAGTCTCGGAGTTCCAGGTCCGTTAAGTCAACTTATCGGCCGTATTCCTACCACTATCGGTCGTGCAATGGGCCGCGCCCGCCTGACCGGTAAAATAGCGACTTCTCTACGGATGACCGAACTCGTTGAGTATCGCCACTCCGCGTTTCATACACTTATGCGGGATGTCGATTGCGTTATAGCTCATTGCAACTGGACGCGTGACATCCTTCTCCGCAATGGCGTTCCGGAAGACAAGATCGCCGTTTCGCGTCAGGGCCTATCGGGTGATCTGACCTTTTCGAGCGGCCCCAAGGCGTTTTCGAGGGACCTCCGCGTTGCGTTTCTCGGAAGGTTGTCACCGGAAAAAGGCTTACACATACTGGTTGACGCGCTGCGTCATCTTCCAACCGTCGCGATCAGGCTCGACATTTTCGGTCTTTGCCAATCCGAGAGCGATATCCAATACCGACGTCGTCTCTCGAGCCTCTTAGCCGGCGATCAAAGAGTTTCGTTCCGAACACCGCTATCGAGACAAGAGCTCGTACCGACACTGCGTAATTACGACCTCGTCGCCGTACCATCGCAGTGGCTTGAAACCGGGCCGATGGTAGTGATGGAAGCTTTCGCCGCCGGCGTTCCGGTAATCGGATCCAGGCTGGGAGGCATCGCCGAGTTAGTCGATCATGAAGTCAATGGACTGCTGATAGAGCCGGCATCCGTTCAGCATTGGGCAGACGCGCTGCTGATGTTATCCGAAAACCGGAAGATCGCCGCTCGCCTCTGCGACGGAATCAGGAAACAACGCACGATGCGTGATGTTGTTCGCGAAATTAATGGGATTTACAGCAACCTCCTACCGGCTGCTCAGATGAGTGTCGCTTTCAATGGATAACCCCGAGCTGCTTCGACTAATCGTTGCCTGGATCGCGGTGATCGGCTTCGTTATCCTAGCCCGCACCCGCCGCAACGCCGTGGGCGTCGGTCTAACAATCGCCTATCTACTCAACTTGTCCCTGATTCATCTCACCGGAGCGGCAATCTACCTTCTTCCGGGATTTCAGGACAAAGATGCCCGATTAACTACCGCGGGCTTTCTGCAGAGCACCTACGGAGTGATCGCCTTCGCCTTCGGGAGCCTGGTGATCGCGCCCTGGATACTGAAACGCAGATCGCCATCGCAGCTCGTCGACGAAGCGTCAATAATGAACCCCGCGCTTCCAAGAGTTCTGATGCTCTTCGGCTTACTCCTCTACGCGCTCTCTTTGACCTCTTTCAGTACCCTGCCCTCAATGGGAGCGATCGTCTCTACCGGACAGCAGTTGATACTCGCCGGGTTGGTGTTGTCTTGCTGGAGCGCATGGCGGGCCGGACGCTTCTTGACCGTGACAGGGTGGTTAGTGCTTTCCTTACTGATGCCGATCACGACGGTTCTCACCAGCGGCATGCTTGGTTATGGAGTCGTTGCGATCTTGACTCTTCTGACATTTGTCCTTGGTTTGGTCAAGTCTCCGGTTCGGATTTTAGTTGGCGGATGCGTTCTTACCTATCTCGGCCTTTCCTTCTTTGTAAGTTACATGCGTGATCGCGCGGAAATCAGGGACTCTGTCTGGGGCAACCAGTCCTACGAAGACCGTGCCGACCGCGCAAGCGAATCACTATCCAATTTCGAGTGGTTCGATCCTGATAACCGCTTGCAACTTCAGCGGATCGATGATCGGCTCAACCAGAACTCACTGGTCGGCGCAGCCGTGAATCGGCTCTCCGAAACGAACGATTACGCACGCGGCGATACTCTGTGGCAGGCGGTTCTCGCGTTGATTCCCAGAGCTATATGGGCAGACAAGCCGATCGAAGCAGGCAGCGGAGATTTAGTCACCCGGTTCACCGGAATTCAATTTGTTGAAGGCACGAGCGTCGGTATTGGCCAGGTGATGGAGTTTTACGCGAATTTCGGAACCCTTGGAGTGTTTTCCGGATTCCTTGTCTTGGGAATTATCGTCACTCTATTCGATACATTCGCCGCTGCTTGCCTGAATGCCTCGAACTACAGTGGATTTCTTCTGTGGTATTTGCCCGGTCTAAGTCTTCTACAAGTCGGAGGGCAACTCGTCGAAATAACGGCCAGTGCCGCCGGCAGCCTGATCGTTGCTCTTTTGGTGAATAAATACCTGTCCGGTATGCACGCAGATTCAACGCCGCTTTTGTTTGACCCGGTCTCCGAGTCACTCTAATTCTCGAACGCCGAACATGAGCTCGATCGATCAGATCGAAGTACTTGGAATGTTTCCCGCTATCGGCCTGTTAGGCGGTGTTCAAGCCAGCGGTCGCGAAGCATGGCGGGGCATCGTCGAAAAAGTGGGCACTGAAAGTTCGTTCCTGTTCGATTACCAACCCGAGAGTGGAAAAGCCCGCGCTGTGTTCTCCGCGCTTAAGAACCGGAGAAGAACCGGAACCGTGCTGATCTGGCACTTGAACCTTCTCCGCTTAGTTCCGTTTTTAGCCGATGCGGACCGAGCCGTCGTATTCCTTCACGGAATCGAAGCGTGGCGCCGGATGGACCTCCTTACCGAGTGGGCGCTGCGAAAGACGGATCTAATTTTGTCGAACAGTAAATACACCTGGGACCAATTTGTGGTCCATAACCCGGCGTTTCGGTCAGCCCTTCACTCCATCGTCCACTTAGGCGCGGGCAGCGAAATTGAAGGGACCGTGCCGGCTCCGTCAACGACTCCCAAAGCTTTGATGCTCGGTCGCATGGCCCGTTCTGAAAACTACAAGGGGCATCGTCAGATGATTGAAGCTTGGCCCCAAGTGTTAAGTCAAATGCCGGATGCGGAACTTTGGATCGCCGGGGATGGCGACCTAAAGCCGGAACTCGAAAATCTCGCCGTAGCTTCCGGACTCTCTAGCACCATCCAATTCTGCGGCCGTGTCTCCGAAGCTCACAAACAAACTCTGATTCATCAGGCCCGCTGCCTGGCTCTTCCCAGCCGTGGTGAGGGATTTGGACTGGTGTATCTGGAAGCTATGCGCGCCGGAAGGCCTTGCCTGGTCAGCAATCAGGACGCCGGGCGCGAGGTAGTAGACCCACCGGACGCCGGACTTTCCGTTGATCCAGCGGATACAGCCGACATCGCTAATAAGCTCGGTCGCCTTCTTACTCCAGGTAATGAGTGGGAATGCTGGTCAGCCGCCGCGCGCCATAGATACGAGAGTAATTTTACGGCCAAACACTTCCAGAACCGGCTGAATACCGCGCTCGCGGCGGTTTGAGGACGATCTGTCCAAACTGAAAGTGCTGCACGTGATTCCGTCGATGAGCCCAAACCGCGGCGGCCCCAGCTTCGTCATGCGCACCCTGGCGCGGACTCTATCTCAAGATATGGAAGTCCACGTCGCCACCACGGATGACGATGGCGAGGGACGCATCGCCGTGGCCCACGGAATCCCCTGTGATGAAGAGGGCGCCACCTTCTGGTATTTCCCCCGGCAGACACGCGCCTACACCTTCTCCTGGCCACTTACTCTGTGGTTATGGCGCAATGTTTCCAGGTTCGATCTGGTTCACATCCACGCGCTCTTCTCTTATCCCGCGATTGCCGCGGCGTTCGCCGCCCGGCGCGCCAATGTCCCTTACTTGGTACGTCCGCTGGGAACCCTCAATCGCTGGGGATTTCAGAACCGGCATCCTCTGTTAAAGCGACTTTCTTTCTTCCTGATCGAGCGGCGTGTGTTGTCCGCCGCCGCCGCCATCCACTACACCAGCGAACAGGAGTTACAAGAGGCGGAGACTCTAAGTGCTGGAGGGAACGCCGTAATCATTCCGAATCCGGTCGATCTGCCCCAGTCTTTCGAGCGAAACTCCGCGCCTGAGTGGCGCGGCCGACAGGTAATCCTGTTCCTCTCACGGCTAAATCCAAAGAAGGGTCTCGACCTGCTCCTCGCCGCTTTCGCTAGAGTGTACGACCGCAACCCGCGCGCACTATTAGTCATCGCCGGCGCAGGCGATCCGGGGTGGGTTGCGAGTCTCCACGAGCACGCGGAAAGGCTGAAGATCTCTGAAAACGTCTTATGGACGGGCTTTCTGGAAGGTAAGGAAAAGGTCAGACTACTAAGCGCTGCCGATGTATTTGTCCTTCCCTCCTATTCAGAAAACTTCGGCGTCGCCGTCGCCGAAGCGCTTGCCTACGGCTGCCCCGTGGTCGTCTCCGATCAAGTCGGTATCCATGCCGAACTGAGGCGCGCGGGCGCCGGTCTCGTATCGCCGTGCAAAGTATCCGATTTCGCCGAAGCTCTTACTAACCTGCTTTCCGATGTCTCCCTCCGCGAACGGGTTATCCGGAACGGAAGGCGTCTTGTAACTGACCGATTTTCTCCGGAAGCCGTTAGCCGCCAACTGATCCATGCCTACACAGCCGCTCTGCAGTGAACACGGAAAGTCCCAGGTGAGTTCCACTCCCCTTGCGGTGGTAATTCTCGCGCACAACGAAGAGTTCAACCTTCCGGACTGCCTCGAAAGTCTGAAAGGGCTGGACTGTTCAATAACGGTCGTCGATTCCGGGAGTACCGATCGGACCGTCGAAATTGCCCGTTCCTACTACGCAATGGTACTCTCGCATCCGTTCGAGAACTATTCAGCCCAGCGCAATTGGGCGCAATCCAATGTCCCGTTCGAAACCACTTGGATTCTTCACCTCGACGCGGACGAGCGTCTCACCCCGGAATTGGTCACCGAGATTAACGCCGTCTTACAATCTCCCTTCGAGGACGTCGACGGATTCCTTCTCCGGAAGCGAACGGTCTTCATGGGGCGATGGATCCGTCATGGCGCTCATTACCCCTCCTACCATCTGCGGCTGTTCCGCAAAGCCAAAGGCCGATGCGAAGACAAGCTGTATGATCAGCATTTCATTACTTCGGGGATTACGAAGCGATTGGAAAACGATTACTACGACGTGATCGCCACCGATCTCAGTACGTGGACATCACGCCATCGTCGTTGGGCCGAGCTCGAAGTTCAGGAGACCTTCGCAGCCTTAGGCCGGGAGGGACAGGTAGAGCCGAAGCTGCTGGGAAACCCCATCGAGCGCAAGCGCTGGCTAAGAACCTTGTACTCTCGGAACCCGTTATTTCTAAGGGCGTTCACGTATTGGGCGTACCGCTATTTGTTCCGTCTGGGATTCCTCGACGGAATCGAGGGTCTGATTTTTCATTTTCTCCAGGGCTTCTGGTTCCGCTTTCTAGTCGACTCGATGATCTTTGAGCATCGACGTTCACATCGCATCCCTGGCCCTGAACGGACTACGCACGCACCCGCGCCGAACGCCGCACCGTTGACCTTCGACGCCGGTGTTGCCGGTGCTCCAACGTTCTATAACTCGTCTCGCGTCTAATTCAGACAACAAACCTAGAGGCTCCGTTCATGCGAATACTGCTGCTCAACCAGTGTTTCTATCCGGATGTTGTCTCCACCGCGCAGCACGCGAGCGACTTAGCATCCGAGCTTGCCCGCCGCGGCCACGAAGTAACGGTAGTCGCCAGCCGCCGCGCATACAATGACGCCAGCACAACCTTTCCCAAAGAGGAGGTGTGGCATGGATGCAGGATTTCGCGCGTCCCGTGCCTGGCTCTGGGTAAGACCGCTAAGTGGCGTCGTGTGATGAATTTCGGGAGCTTCTTTGTAAGCTGTGCCCTGCGCTTGTTATTCCTCGGACGGTTTGACGTCGTCATCGGGCTAACCACTCCGCCGCTCATTTCGTCGCTCGCCGCGCTGTTTGTAAGACTTACCGGCGGCCGCTTCGTTTTCTGGGTGATGGACCTAAATCCGGATGAGGCCGTAGCCGCCGGCTGGCTCGATGAACGATCGGCCGCCGCGGCTGTCCTCAAGTCTCTTCTAAGTGCCAGCCTGCGAGCCTCGGAAGGTATCGTGGTGCTCGATCGGTTCATGCGCGATCGCGTTATCGCCAAGGGGGTCTCCGCCGAGAAGGTCTGGGTTATCCCCCCCTGGTCGCATAGCGACGTGGTCGAGTTTGACGAAAGCGCACGCCACGCCTTTCGCCGAACCTATAACCTCGCCGATAAGTACGTGGTCATGTACTCCGGAAACCACACGCCTTGCCACCCTCTCGATACGATCCTCGAATCCGCCCGCTTAGCGCGAGAGTACACTAATCTCGTCTTCTGTTTTGTCGGTGGCGGTAGCGAGTATCCGAAGGTAGTCGAGTTCGCCCGAAAACACAATCTCGACAACATCCTGTGCCTGCCCTATCAGCCGCTCGCCCGTCTTTCGGCCTCGCTCTCCGCGGCGGATATGCACTTCGTGGTGATGGGCGATCCATTCGTCGGCATTGTCCACACCTGCAAGATCTATAACGTTATGCGCGTGGGCGCTCCGGTTCTCTACATCGGTCCCGCGGACAGTCATGTGGGTGACATTGCCTCGACCTGCACCGGCGCTCCGATGTTCCACGTCCGGCACGGAGATGCCGGGCAAGTCCTACAAACAATCCTCTGCGGGGCCCGTTATTCCGTTCCCGATGCGGCGATCCGGGTCGCCGGCGACCGATTCTGTCAGGAAGCGCTGGTATCGAAGTTCGCCGACTTAGTCGAGGCATTACATGGGCTCGCGC
Organism: Nevskia soli; assembly: GCF_903970205.1. Classification (GTDB taxonomy): domain Bacteria; phylum Acidobacteriota; class Terriglobia; order Bryobacterales; family Bryobacteraceae; genus Bog-113. The sequence continues at coordinate 14,170 of NZ_CAJCHS010000268.1, forward strand.
CGGCCATCGGGGTCGATGACTTCAGCCCGGTTCCAGAGAAGAAATCCCGCTCTCTGGCTGCCTCAGCCCAAGCGGGCCATTGGTAACATGCGGCGCCGCCGTTAGATACACGACTGATCGGTAAAAGGAAAACTATGAGCCAATCTGAAGACGCGAAACCCCGCCCGGCTGCGCCCGAATCGGAGCGCGCAACCAAAAAGCCGTACGTCAAACCGGAACTCCGCTTTGAGCAGGTTTTCGAAACGTCCGCGCTCAGCTGCGGCAAGGTTCAAACTACCCAGTCCGGATGCCACTCTAATCGGAAGACTTCGTAATGAGACCAGCTAAACGCAGCAATCGGAGCGATCGCGCTAACTGGAGATGGTCGGTCGGCAGTACAACAATCTCCCTTGTGGCGTTGGCCGTGGTGGTCCGTCCCGTCGCATTCGGTGACTCCTCGCCCGTTCTGATTAACCGGACGATCGACGAATCGAAGCTTGTCACTTTGTCCGGCAATACCCGCCCCGAGGCCGTCGCCGCCAACGATCGGGGTGCGGTGCCGGATAGTTTCCCGATGGACCACTTACTGCTGCAGCTCAAGCGCGCTCCCGCTCTCGAATCCGCGTTCAAGCAATATATCGATGAACTCACCGATAAGTCGTCCCCGAACTTCCGTAAGTGGCTCACGCCCCAACAGATTGCTGCTCATTACGGTCTAGCCGCGCAGGATTTAGCGACGATTCAAAGCTGGCTGCAATCCCATGGCTTCGCCGTCAGTCACGTATATGAGAACGGCATGGTTATCGATTTCTCGGGAGATGCCGGGATGATCCGCGCCGCCTTCCACACCGACATTGACTATCTCACAGTTAACGGCCACAGCCACTTCGCCAACATGAGCGATCCGCAGATCCCAGCCGCTCTCGATGCCGCCGTTGCGGGTGTCGTCGCGCTGCACGATTTCAAACCACATGCCATGTTCAAGCGAGTCAAGTCCAAGCCTAAGTACACGTTCGGAGGCTGTGGTCCGGATTCCACGTTCCCCACGTCGCCCACCAACTGTGACGCGCTGGTACCCGCCGATTACCAAGTCATCTATAACCTGAATCCCCTTTACAGGCAAGACATCCTCGGCCGGGGTCAGACTATCGTTGTCGTGGACGATTCGGACAGCTACAGTACGGATGTCGCTACTTATCGCAGCACGTTCCTCAGTAAGTACTCCGGCACATTCGTGACTACCCACCCCGGAAGTTGCGCCGACCCCGGCGACAACGGGGACGACAGCGAATCCAACATAGACGCCGAGATTGCGGGCGCCATCGCGCCCAACGCCACAATTGACCTGGCGACGTGCAGCAGCGTTTTGACCGCGATACAAAATCTGGTAAATGGCACGAACGGCACGACGATACCGACCATCATGAGTATCAGTTATGGCGAATGCGAAGCTTCCAACGGCGCCACGTCCAATCTGGCTTTCTATAACGCCTACCAGACCGGGGCGGCGGAGGGGATTTCCATATTCGTGTCGGCCGGAGACGAGAGCGCCACCAGCTGTTCCGCGGATCTCGACTACAGCCGGTACGGTATTGGCGTGAGTGGTTACGCGTCTACGCCCTATAACGTTGCCGTCGGCGGAACCGATTTTGAGGACGCGTACCTGAATACCACGGCCAATTACTGGAATCAGGCCATCACCACCGCGTCTCTTACTGGAGTATCGGTCGTCGGCACAACCGCAACCTACAGCTACTCCGGATATACCGGATCGGCGCCGGCCGTCGGTCAGGTTTTGCTCGCTGACGGGTTCACTAACGCGAACAACAACGGATATTTCGAAATTACTGCCGTAGGAGCTGGAACTATATCTGTCACCGAGGTCTCGCAAGCCAATGAGATCGATCCCGCAACCGGAACGATAGCCACCGGAAACCTCCCCACATCCGGCTCCGCCCTTTCCTATATTCCAGAAATGCCGTGGAATGATTCCTGCTCCAATTTCGAGATTTATAATTACCTGGGCTATGCCACGGGCTATGGTCCCAGCGGCTTCTGTCAGAATTCGGTAGCCACCACCGAGGATGACTATCTCGATACGGGATCAGGCAGCGGTGGCCCCAGTGGCTGCGCAACAGGAACCGCTTCCACCAGTCACGTTGTCAGCGGCACCTGTCTGGGATACGCCAAACCCTCCTGGCAGCAGGGTATCTTCGGCAACCCCGCCGATGGAGTACGGGACATCCCGGATATCTCCAACTTTGCGGCTAACGGGCTGTGGGGCCATTACGTGATTGTTTGCTACAGCCACGAAGGCTCGGAGTACGGAGGGTCCCCTTGTACAGCCGGTAACCTGGTTGATTGGGCCGGCTTTGGCGGAACCTCCATCTCGTCTCCGGTTTCAGCCGCGATTCAAGCCCTTGTCAACGAAAAAATAAATAGCAAAACCGGCAATCCCAACCCCACTTACTACGCCATCGCCAACGCGGAGTTCGGCGCCGGCGGAAACAGCAGTTGTTACTCGATCAATCAACCTTCCGGCCGTCGCGGCCTGAACACGACCTGCACTTTCTACGACATTACCCAGGGCGATATCGAAGTGAACTGCATTGCCAGCAGCGATCCGGCCGGCTGCTACTTGGACGGCAGCACCAACGGATCGACCACTCTGGGTCCGATCGGTTCGGTAACAGTGGTCAACCCCGGCTCGAACTATAGCGGCGCACCAACCTGCACGATCGCCGCCCCGGCCGGCTTAAGCCCTTACAATCCTTTTGGCAATCCGATCTGGTCTGGTGGCACGCAAGCTACTTGTACGGCATCCGTCGGATCGGTTAGTCAGGTTGGCACAGTATCCCTTTCTTCAGGTACGGTGTCAACATCATGGGCCGGTGCCACGGTAACAGTGGGTAGCACAGTCTATACCTTCGCGACCGGGACTTTGACCGCCGCCAACCAGGTCCTCCTGAATACTTCAAGCGGCAGCACGGGCCGGAGTAATACTCTGAAGAATCTGTCAGCGGCAATCAACGCCAATAGTGCGCTGTGCGGTTCCGCGGCGCCGTGCTATGGCCCCGGTACAGTTGCCAACGCCAGCGCGACCGCCAGTGGAACCTCAAGTCCGATCACGGTGACCGCCATCGTACAAGGCGCGGCTGGGGACTTCGCGCTGTCGGACACCAACGTGGGTAGCAGTACGTTCGCCACCGCCATCACGGTCCAAGGCGCAAGCAACGTCATCTCTTCGATCGCCGTCACTAGCGGCGGTTCCGGATACTCAGCCGGCGCAGGCTGCACGATTTCAGGCGGGGGTGGATCGGGCGCGACCTGCTCCCCGCAAGTCACGGTCGCTACCCCTGGCGCCTCCTACCAGCCCGCGTTCGGCACGACTCCCGGCTGGGATATGTCCACCGGCATCGGGACCGTCAACGCCTACAACCTGGTCATGAACACCGCTTGGTAACCATCTCATATCTGCTCTTTGAATAGGACTCACGAATGACCCCAGCTGACGAAAACGAGAGATCGAAACGGCCCGGTACGAGCCGGACCCCGAAGAAGCCCTATACCAAGCCCGCCGTGCGTTTTGAGCGGGTCTTTGAAACCTCGGCGCTAAGTTGTGGGAAGGTCCAGACCACCCAATCTGGCTGCCACTCCAACAGAAAGACCTCCTAGGCCTATCGGCCGTGAACGAAAGGAAA
>NZ_CAJCHS010000269.1 GCF_903970205.1 Nevskia soli
CGCGGCACGCGATCGAGTTTCGCAATCCGGGTCAGGATGCGATGCACCGCCAGCCGCCGATCCCGCAGCCGCGCAAGGATCGCAATAACATTATCGCCGATCTGGTCGCTTTCGAGAAGCCCATCGCCGTCGAGATCGCGAATATCGACCGTCTCGTAGCGGAAGGTCACGTTCGGGCCGGTCAGTTCGCTTGGCATACGCAGTGGAGGATCGCCCACATAGAGCAGGATCTGCCGGGGGAATCGGTCAAACAGGCGGTAGACCCTCAGGCAATATTCCGCCATCCGCAGCGCCATCGTGGGATCGTTCGTGCTCTGCAGTTCGATGTGAACGAGATCGCCTGCAGCGGTTTCGCCAAGGAGGTCGACCCTCGTATTCCGGACTTCCGGCAGTTCGACGTCCAGCCATCTCTGAACAGCGGCGCCGCCCGTGAGTCCACGCAAGACCGCGGAACCGGGACCACGCAGCAGAAGCTTCAGCGAGATGTCGTATTGCTGCATCGCTCGCCAATCTACTCAGGTTTCGGCGGCGGGGTGTAGAACCGGCCGCCTACCGACCGCATAAACTTACCCCACTCCGCCATCCCTAACTCATGCATATCGGCCGCATTGCGCGGAATCACCTGGATGTGCAGACCGGCCATCTCATCCGTGCTTCCGGCTCCCCACGACACCCGCTGCGGCGGTTGATTGGGATTGCGAATGTTGGCCGCGGAGTTATCGTAAGTGAACTCCATGAACACGCGCGTGCCGGCCGGCAGCGTGAAGGGCTGCGTATAGCGATACTGCTCCTGCCAGTTGAAGTCCCAATCCTTGATCCAAAGCAGCCAGCGCTTGTGCCCGTCAGGCAGGATCGCCCAGCCTTTCATGTCCTTGCACAGGTAATGCGCATGGGGAATGATCCCCGTGACCTCGACGGGAACGGGAATCTCGAACTCGTCTCTAACCTTGTAGCTCGCGTCCCCTGGCGGGATATCGATATGGTTCGATCCCAGGGCGATATCCATCAGTGCGCGCGGCGGAGGGCCGGGGGCGAAGTAGAGCGCGAGCGCAGGGTCCGCCGCCTCCGCCTTGCCAGTCGGATGAAAATGAAGCTGGAGGACGATCCGCGCGCCGTTGGCAATATGAATGGCCGTGCCGGCCGGCATGGAAACGGCGTGCATGCCGGGCGTCCATCCGCCCAGTCCCGCGGTAGGAAGAAACCCGGGTGTGCCGAAGCAGTCGTACTGACTGGGAAGTTCGGCGCGCTGGGCATCGACGAACAGGAGCGCGTGGTGCAGCACGCCGGCCGCTCCAGGTTTGAACTCAAAGGCGCGCACATAGCGGTCGCGCCCGAAACTTGTTGGGATCACAAAGCAGCGGTAGATATCGGGCCCGTCAGCGGAAACCGGCGCCGGTTCCGGGAGGCGCAAGACCGCATCCGGAGCGCCCAATTGCCACTCGGACGGAGGCTGCGGAGGCGCGGGTGCATCACGCGGATCTCCTTCGGGGGACCCGTTCGCCACCCACCGTGAGATTACGGAGATCTCGGCCGCACTCAGACTTTTCTCGCCGATGAAATGGCCGTACCCCGCAATGGGCTTCCACGGGGGCATATAGCGCGTCGCGACAACCCGCGCGATCTGAGAGGCCCGGCGGCTGACGTCCTGGTACGTAAGCAGCACAAAAGGAACGGGTTGGCCTACGTTGTGGCAGACCGAGCAGTGCCGGTAGACAATCGGGGCAACGTCCCGCGACCACGTAACTTCGCGATGTTGCGCAGCGTACAAAGAAGAAACACTGAGCAGCACACCCAGGAGCACAACAGCCCGCCGAAGAATCATTGCAATACAGATTAGACGCATTTTAGGTGTTCAACATTTCCAGAACGTGGTATGTATGTAGGTGTAACCGAGTTGGCGGCCTTCAATCCGCCGGTGTTGAGTTACGCAATCAGTTTCGGCAAGTATTATCGGCAAACCAGCCGGCTCCTTTCAGGATTCACAACCCGTTGCGCATCGAGCCATTCGAGCAACACGAAAGCGCCCAGACCCGAACAACTCTAGGAGTAACCATCCCGCATGGACGGTGACCGCAAGTATTCACAGCGCGGCTATCAGGAAAGCGAACGCCGGCAGGGCCATAACGGCCAGGGCGAGCGCTCCAAACCGCAAGGCCCGCGCCCCCCGATCGACGTTACCGGCCCCAGATTGCCGCGGCTGGTGCAAAACGTAACCGGATCGCGATGTTTCAGCTGCTCCACCATGTTGCCGCCCGGCACGGACTTCTTGAATAACTGCGCGAAATGCGGAGCCGTGCTCCATTGTTGCAAGCAATGTTCGCATTTCGAGCCTTCTACGCGGTTTCAATGCATGAAGCCGATCCCCCTGCGCATCGCCGTAAAGGATCAAAAGAACGATTGTTCCTTGTTTTCGCCTCGAGTGACGGTCGCGCGGGACACCGCGGCGCCGAGTTCCAACGGCAACGGGAATCGTTCGGCCGGCGCCGGCATCCTTGCCAGCCCGCCGCGCAACGCCAGCGATGCGAAAGACGCCTTCGAGCGCCTTTTCAAGAAATAACGCTTCCTGCCATCCAACGGGAGAACACGATCCGGGCAAGCCGATTTGAGTTGGCTTGCGTAAATCGTTCGTTTTCTTACTTTTCCGCACAGAAATCGGCTGATCTCCGGCCTTATGAACTAAACATCTGAGAGCAACGTGCCGATTTACGCTGTGTGGCGGTAAACGCGAGTGGTCGGTTTGTGTTGGCGGTATGCCTCGCTTGCATCCTGATGCCGGCGCACTCCTACGCGCAGCGATATACCTTTCGGAACTACGGCCAGGACGATGGTTTGAAGAACCCGACCGCGCGAGCGATCGCGCAGGATCGACAGGGATACCTCTGGGTGGGCACGCGGCGAGGCCTCTATCGGTTTGACGGCGAGAGGTTTCAGGAGTTCTCCACTCGTTGGGGAGTTCCAGGTCTCATCGTGCAGTCGTTGAAAACGGCGCCGAACGGGGCGGTCTGGGTAGCGCACCGGCGCGGGCTGGCCAGAATCTCCGGCGAGCATCTCGACACGGTGTCGTTCCCCGACCAAGTGCAGGTAACCGCGGATGGGGCACTCGATATCGACGCTAGCGGCACCGTATATCTGGCAACGAACCGAGGAGTACTGGTCGTCCGTCACCCTGACGCGACTCCCATTAAAGCGGAATATATAAAGGCGCTCCCGAGAACAGCTATCGACGCGCTGCACGTCGCGCCCGACGGATCGCTGTGGATTAGCGCAGATAAGCGGCTCCTTCAGATGAATGCGTCCGGAACGGCTGTATCGGGAGCGCGGTTGGGCGCGCCGTCGGAAGTCTGGACCGGCATTATCACCGATTGGCAAGGAACACTTTGGCTCCGGAGCGCGAAGCGGCTTCTGGCGCGGGCACGCGGGGCAAACCGGTTTGAGGATCGAGGCGATGGCGTTCCCGAGTCGCACGGGATAGCGGTTCTGGATCTCGATTCCAGCGGGCACTTGTACGTTCCGACGGACGGCGGGATCGCGGTGCGCGACTATGGCGCGAACCGGTGGGAGGTTGTTTCCCGGAAACAAGGACTGTTGACCGATACGACCACCTGCATGCTTCAGGATCGTGAGGGCTCGATCTGGGTCGGCATGAACGGCGGCGGTCTCGCCCGTTGGCTTGGAGCGGGCGAATGGACGGCGTGGACACATGACGAAGGACTGGCCAGCGATATCGTCTGGGGAATCGATCAGGATAAGAACGGAAACCTTTGGGTCGCGACGGACCGCGGGCTCACCGTGCTGCCGGCACGCCAAGGGCCACCAAGGACGTGGAACGAACGGAACGGACTGGTGAACAGTCACGTTCATGCAACCGCCTCTGGGCCCGACGGCCGCCTCTGGATCGCTTCCGCCCCCGGCGGCTTGACTGCTATGGACAAAGCCGGCCATTTCCAAACCTTCGGCAAGGGGGAAGGTCTGGACACGCGCGCCGTCTACACACTTCGGTTTGTCGGTACATCGGCATGGCTCGGAACGGCGTCCGGGATCTTTCATATGAATCTCGCCGGGCCCCGAATCGAGTTTGTCAGAGAGGTGCTTCCGGACGATGATCGGTACGAAATGTTCAGCAGCGTCGATATCGACTGGCGCGGACGGCTTTGGGCGGCGGGAAGCCACGGTGTGGTCATGCGCGACGAGAGGGGCTGGCATCGTATCGCCATTGCGGGCGTTAAGGAAGCTTACACGCTGAAGGCCGGTCCCGGGGAGATTTGGGTGGGATCCGCTGAAGGGGGCGTCGTTCGCATCAGCGAGTCGGCGGCGGGATTCCACTTCGATCGATACCTTCCCGGCAAGGACCTCGTATCGACTGCGATCTACCTGATCGGCATCGATCAGAAGGGAAATGTCTGGGCCGGCGGCGACGCCGGCACCGATGTCTTCGATCATCACCGGTGGCGGAACCTGTCCGAGGCGGACGGACTTATCTGGAACGACACGGACTCGAATGCGTTTCTGGCAGACCGCGCGGGAGCGGTCTGGATCGGCACCAGCCGCGGGCTGTCGCGCTACATGCCGTCGAGCAAACAGCGGCCCAAGATCGAGGTACCCATCACGCTTAATGCCCTGGACGGCGACGGCCGGGAGATAAGCCCCGAGCGATTGGCGACTCAACCATGGAGAGATCATTCTCTTACCTTTCACTTCAATGCGGTAACGTTCCGGAATCAGAATCGAACCCGCTTCGAGTTCCGCTTGCTGCCGGAGGAGACAGCGTGGACGGAGACCACTCAGCGCACCCTTCGTATTTCGACGCTTGAGCCGAACACATATAAGTTCCAAGTGCGCGCCCGGCCGGGGGATGAACCGGTCACAGCGACTCAGTCGATTCGATTCACGGTGCCGCGACCATGGTGGAAAACGTGGCCGGCGATCATCATCGAGATGCTGTTTGCAGCCGCGGTGTACCGGTGGCTGTACCAGCTATGGCTCCGCCGATTGCTGGCGCGTCAAGCCCTCCTTGAGAAAGCGGTGCAGGAGCGAACGCGCGAACTGGAGCAAGAGAAGCTCGAGTTGATGCAGGTTCGCGAGCAGCTGGCGGTAAAGGCCACGCGGGACGGGCTGACCGGCCTCTGGAACCGCGCCGCGGTGTGCGAGATTCTGGACCGCGAACTCCATCGGGTGAACCGGGCGGGTACCGCGGTGGCGGTCATTTTGGCGGATATCGATTTCTTTAAACGGGTCAACGATACCTACGGCCATTCCGCGGGGGACACGGTGATCATGAGCGTGTCGAACCGGTTGCTCCAGCGCATGCGGGCTTCGGATGCGATCGGCCGCTACGGCGGCGAGGAACTCCTTCTGGTGCTAGGGGACTGCGATCCGGATTCCGCCATCGCGCGGGCCGAAGAACTGCGCGCGTTGATCGCGGAGGCGCCCGTAATGACGGCGAAGGGCGAGATCCAGATGACGTGCAGCTTCGGGTTGGCGGTGTCGCTCCCGGGCATGTTATCCGGCGAGTTAATCGAACTCGCGGACCAGGCGCTTTACCGGGCGAAGCGACTGGGGAGGAACCGTGTCGTAAGCGCGCTCGATCTCGCGGCGACTCATGTGCCTTCCGAGGAGGCTGCGGTGTTGCTTCAGCGCGGCTAGCCGGGGAGTTCCGGCATCATGCCGGAGATCACGCTAAGGGTCGCGCACAAGCCGCGTCTACCTTGTTGTCGTTATTGTACTCTTCGGTATCGCTCCGGAACGATGAAAATGCCGGGGGATCTATCGTGAAACGCAATGCCCACGGGCAGCGCCGACAGTTCCACGTCTTGTGACCGGGGCTACGGGGTGGTCTCATCGTGGGTGGCCTGCCCGAGATGCCGGTAGAAGCCGAGGTCTTCACCGGAGATGGCTTTCATGGCGAACAGGATCTGGCCAGTGTGGTGCGAGAAGTGTTCCACAACGTGGTAGACCGCTTCCAGAACGCTGAGCCGGTAGTTCTGGATGGTGACCTCTTCTTCGAGCCGAAGCGGAGTTAGCTTCGCGATCACATCGCAGGCCTGAGCGACGGTCTCGTTCAATCTTGCGACCAGCTGATCGGTCGATATACCGCCGCGGGCGTTAAATTCGGAATCGCGGTTCCGATGGTCCGGCGCGCCGCCGACGCCGGAGACGATCCATTGACGAACATTTCCCGACAAGTGCAGGCATAGGTTGCCGATGCTGTTCTCCGTTTCGTGCCCGCGGGACCATATCCGGTCTTCATGCAGCTTGCGAACGCAGATCTCGATCTTGCCCCGGTATTGGTCGAGCTTCGCGACCGAGAAGTCGAGAAACAGGCGATCGATCACAGGACCTCTTCGGACCAGTTTTCGAGGATCTGTTTGACCTTACCGGTGAACTGATCGGCCAGCGCGCCATCGATCAGGCGGTGATCGAAACTGAGCGCGAGGAACGCTTGCGAGCGTATGGCGATAGCGTCATCGATGACGACCGGGACCTTCTCCACCGAACCGATTCCGAGGATCGCGACCTGAGGCTGATTGATGACCGGGGTTGCGAAGACGCTGCCGAAGCTGCCGAAGTTGGTGATGGAGAAGGTGCCTCCCTGGATCTCATCTGGCTTCAACTGGCGCGAGCGGGCACGGGCGGCGAGATCGGCGATGGAGCGCTGCAGGCCGAGGACGTTCTTCTCGTCCGCGGCGCGGATGACGGGGACGATGAGTCCGTTCTCGAGAGCGACGGCGATGCCGATGTTGATCTCGTTATGGAAGATGATGTTGTTGCCATCGAGCGAGGCATTGAGTAACGGGAAGGCGCGTAACGCTTCCACCGTGGCACGGGTGACGAAGGGGAGGAAGGTGAGGGAGATGCCGTAGCGGGCAGTGAAGTCCTCTTTGTGGCGCGCGCGCATCCTGGCGACCCTGGTCATGTCGACGCGATGCACGGTGGTGACGTGCGGGGAGATGCGCTTGGAGGCGACCATGTGCTCCGCGATCTTGAGGCGCATGTTGCTCATGGGCTCGATGCGGGTCTTTGCTCCAGCTTTGGCCGGGGGCGCGACGAACTGAATTGGGGGTTCGGGCGCGCGGGCGGGCGGTGCTGGGGCGGAGGGGGCGGCCTCTACGGCCACCGGGGCGGTGTGACTGGTGGTGAACGGGGCGGGCGTCGTCGTGACTCCGGAAGCGGGAAGGCCTTGGCCCATGAAGGCTTCGAGGTCCTGCTTGGTGATGCGGTTGCCGGCGCCGGTGCCCTTCACTTTCGAGAGGTCGATGTTGTTCTCGCGAGCCATGCGGCGGACGAGAGGCGAGAGTGGTCCGGCGGGTTCCGCGGGTGCTTCGGCTACGGGCTCAGGAGCGGGCGGAGCAGCAGCTGGTGCGGCTGGCGGCGGAGGTGCGGCGGCC
>NZ_CAJCHS010000270.1 GCF_903970205.1 Nevskia soli
CGTGATCGCGGAAGCCGAACGCGGCGAGGATGCAGCCAAGAAGGCTTATCGGGATGCTCTCGCCAAAGACCTGCCCGCCGATCTGCATGACATGATCCAGGAACAATACAGCACCGTCCTCGACACCCACAACAAGGTACGCGCGCTCGAACTGCAACAAACCGCGTAAACCCAGGGACCGGCATCCCGGTTCCATAGGCCCTCCGTTTACCCGCCCAAGCCGTGTCCTCGAACCGGCTTGGGAGTGCCATCGATATTCAAGCACATACACGTTCCTACGCGGTCGTATTTCGAGGGTCAGACCGGATTGGGCGCGCTGAGTTAAGTACGTGACCAAATTCTCTAGTCATCGCAGTATCTCTCTCCAGCAGTACACAAAGGTCGACACATCGCGCGACGATCTTTAATACGCTGATTACAGTAAGGTAAACGGATGCTCCAGCCCATCCGTGCGCAGCCCTGCGTTCTAAGCGCCGGTAGTACAACCGGCTTCCAAAGTACATTCGTCCGTTCGCCCCTGTGTTCCGATCTGGACCTTATCGCACCCAACTTTCACTCTTAGCGTTTCGGCCCCAAAGGTTTCACTAAAGGAGTCCCCTCGCCGGTCGATGTTACAAACACTGAATAGCTAAATCTTAATCTTCCTTTTCAGCGGCGGAACAAAACTTTTAAACGACCGTCGGGGTTTTTTACTTTAATGCGATTTATTCGTTCTTATCGCTTCTTACTTATATTATCCGCCGCCGCGCCGGTTTATGTATGGCAAGCGGCGGACGCGCAGACACCTTCGGGAAATCCGACACCCGCAATTACGACTATATCCCCGAATCCGATACCTTACGGATCGTTCGATCTTTCGGTCACCGGAAGCGGCTTTGTACAGGGCGCGGCGGTGAGTTACGGCGGGACTGCGCTACCTACTACTTTTGTTTCTTCTACTAGCCTGACCTCAACCGGTACCGCGGCTCCCGTAGTCGGCGCGCTGATGCCGATCACGATCGTGAATCCCGGATCTATCTCGTCGCTCCCGGTGTCCGTGAAACTCGTGCAGTCCAACGCTCTTATCCCGTACGCATCGGCCTTTCATTTCCTCGAGCAAGCTACCTTCGGACCCACGCCCGCCGCCATCGACCATCTCCAGCAAATCGGATACTCTCAGTGGTTTACCGAGCAATTCAGCGAGCCCATCTCGCCTTTTACTCCGAACGCTCCGGATATTACCCAGTTACAGAGCGATTTATTCTACAATGCGCTTACCGGTTCCGACCAACTGCGGCAGCGAGTGGTTCTGGCGCTATCGGAGCTCTTCGTAATCTCCGGCTTCAAGGTCTGGCAAGGTAGTTCGTTCGAGCCCTATCTTCAAATTCTCCAGCAAGATGCGTTCGGAAATTTTTACAATCTGATGAACGATGTCACGCTCAGCCCGTCCATGGGTTACTACCTCGACGTGGCAAATAATGTTAAAGGCGCCAGTGGGGAGCTGCCCAACGAGAATTACGCGCGTGAACTCATGCAGTTATTTACGACCGGACCCGTTCTCCTGAATGCGAATGGGACGCCGCAGTTAAACAGCTCCGGAGCTACCACACCGCTCTATACCGAGACTACGATTCAGAACTTCGCCAGAGTATTTACCGGCTGGACTTACCCTGTAATGCCGGGCGCAACGCCGCAGGGCATTAATCCTAACTACTATGTCGGCCCGATGGTCGCCTGGGCGGCCAACCACGACACCGGATCTAAGACGCTGCTCAACGGATTAGTACTGCCCGCCGGTCAAACCGCGCAACAGGATCTTACGGCGGCGCTCCAAAACATCTTTGCGCACCCCAATGTCCCCCCATTTATAGCTACGATGCTCATTCAGCATCTGGTTAGCTCGAATCCCAGCCCGGCCTACGTTCGGCGAGTTGCCAACGTCTTCATAAATGACGGCACCGGGACCAGAGGGAATCTGCGTGCGGTAATTGAGGCCATACTCATGGACCCGGAAGCTCGGGACAGCGATAGTCCGACTACCTGGATCTCGACAGGGGGCCACCTTCGTGAGCCGATCCTTTTCATTACCTCAGTCCTGAGAAACCTCAATGCCACGGCCACTGGTTCGAACATGCTGATGGGGTTGTCGGAGGAGATGGGTCAAGCGGTGTTCTATCCGGAGAGCGTGGCCGGTTACTTCCCCCCGAATTACACGCTCCCAGGGTCCACGACATTGCTGGGACCGGAGTTCGACACGATGAACTCTTCCAGCGGTCTGTATCGCGTGAATTGGATCAACGGTGTGTCGTGGGGCGGTACCAGCAGCACCGGCGTTACTTTGAGTACCTCGTCATTTCTCCCACTCGCGGCTGATCCTACGGGCGTTTCTCTGACCAAAGCCGTAAGTAATACATTTATGGCGGGCCAGATGCCGCAAGATATGCAAACCGCGATCGAGGGTGTCATCGCCTCACTGCCGCACGATCCCCAGGGGGCAGTCGCTTCGGCTATCTATCTCACCGCAAGCTCCGGCATGTATCAGGTCCAGCACTAGCGCTTTCCAGCAAGTCCCCGGTAAGTTCAACCAGTCTTAAATAGAAGGTTAACCATTGGCACATACCAGACGCAGTTTTATGAAAATTGGCTGCCGGTCCGTGGCAGCTCTCGGAGCGGTCGGCGCTTTCGGCCGCTTCGGCGCAATGAATCTGATGGCTCAGAGCTCGGAATATCGAGCCTTGGTCTGCATCTTCCTGTTTGGCGGCAACGACGGTAATAACACGCTGATCCCCACCGACTCGACAAGATTTCAACAATACAGCACGATCCGGGGCGATTTGGCGATCCCGGAATCTCAGCTACTCCCCATAACTGCGGGTACTAAAAGCACGCCCTACGGACTCCATCCGGCGCTGCCTGAAATCCAGCAGCTATTCAGCCAGAAGAAGCTCGCTTTCGTAACTAATGTCGGTATGTTGACGCAGCCCTTGACCCAAGCGGAGTATCAGCAACAGTTGGCCAATATACCGACGGATCTGTTCGACCACACGGTCCAACAGAACCAATGGCAAACGACCGATACCAGTTCGACCGAGGCTAGTAGCGGCTGGGGCGGACGCATGGCCGATCAGATGGCATCCCTCTATCCCTCGTCCACCGGCTTCCCCATATCCTGCTCGGTTTCAGGCAATGCGGTTCTGCTGAACGGCAACACGCAGCCTGCCGAATTCCTGTCTCTGACCGGGCTCACGCTAAGTCAGCTGACGGTCCCGCCCGCTGCTGCAACAAGTGCCGCCTTTCAACAGATCCTGACGTTTAATTCCGGTCTTTCATTGGTACAGGCTGCGAATACGCAGACTACGAGCGCCATTCAGATCGATAACCTGGTGAATACCGCGCTCCAGAGTGCGCCGCCGCTTACCACTCCCTTCCCCAACACACCTATCGGATTGCAGTTGCAGCAGGTCGCGCAACTGCTCAGCGTGCGCACGCAGCTGGGCACGCAACGCCAGATCTTCTTCTGTTCGGCGCAGGGATTCGACACTCATAGCGGACAGATCACGAACCAGCAAACCGCGCTGCAGCCGGTAAGTCAGGCGATGCTCGCTTTCTATAACGCGACGCAGGAACTCGGTATTTCATCCCAGGTGACCACGTTCACGGAGTCCGAGTTCAGCCGCACTTTCCAGCCAAGCTCCGGATACGGCAGCGATCACGCATGGGGCAGCCATCATATGGTCATGGGAGACGCCGTGCAAGGGGGCGATCTCTATGGCTCATTTCCAACCCTGGAACTCGGCGGCCCCAGCGACGCAAATACTCGCGGAATCTGGATTCCGACTACCGCTGTCGACCAATACGGGGCGACTTTGGCGAGCTGGTTCGGTCTCCCTTCGAATCAGTTGAGCACCGTGTTCCCAAATCTACCGAACTTCAGCACAACCAACCTCGGGTTCCTCTAAGAGGTCCAATTAATTTAGTTCCCGCACCCAGATATTTCGGAAGGTATCCGGATCCTTATTACTCCCGTGTGCCTGAAGCTTGATTGGCGCGCGGTCATAGCTCTTATAAAACGGCTTGCCGACATACCTTGTCTCCCCCTGCAGCTCGAAGTGGTTCTGAACCAGCACTCCGTTGAAGAAGACCGTCACATAGGCCGGAGTTTTCATTGAGCCGTCGGTGTTGAATGCCGGCGCGGTCCAGACCACATCGTATGTCTGCCATTCGCCCGGCTTTCGGCCGGGATTCGCCAACGGAATCGCCTGCTTATAGATACTGCCGGCCATCCCGTTCACGTAAGTCTTGTTGTCCCAGGGATCGAGAACCTGTAACTCATATCCGTCATCTCCGGGCCCCGTGGAAGCCAGAAACACGCCGCTATTGCCGCGCCCCTGACCGCTTCCTGTGACGTTCTCGGGAACCTTCCATTCGATGTGAAGCTGATAGTTCTTGAAGGTCCGCTTGGTTTCGATGTTACCCGCGGGATTGTTCACCACCATGACGCCGTCGGCGATGGTCCACTTAGCCGGCGACTTGTCTTTGTTCTGCACCCACTCATCGACGTTCTTCCCGTCGAACAGAACGATTGCGTCGGATGGAGGCGCCGTGTTGTTGGCCCCAGGCGTGACGAGTTTAGGTACCGGCTCCCAGACTTCCGTGTCTTCGGGCTTCGGCTTAGCAGGCGCTGTTCCCGCTGGTTGGGCGGCCGCTCCCTCCTGGCCGGCCGGCGAAAGCGCGTACAGTGGATGTTCGGATAACGAAGCAGCCGCGGTTATCAGAGATGTAGCCGCGAGGATTCTTGCAAATCGAATGCACATGATTGATGAGCATACAACTTCCGGCCAGGGACTTTGCGAATGTCCTACGGAAGGTCGATCGTGACTGGGTTGGCACTCTGTCCGTCCACCGTGAGCGCGATCGCGGCAGTTCCGTGGATACCGGGTACCGCGATATTCACCTGATCGAGACCGTCGTACTCTTCTTGAGGTCCGGCGTAAGTAACTGTCTCCGCAGTACCATTGGCCGTCGCCTGGACGGCACTTAGCGCGGCATTGCGAATCCCGGTCCCGTAAAGGATCACATACTCACTACCGCCGGAGTTGAGCAGCGATGCGGCGAAGATTCCGGGAGCGACTGTCGCGACGCTCGCGGTCGTCGTTTGACCGGCGACAGATATGGAAGCTTGACCCAGCGCCGTGCCGGATGGTATCTCGAAGTTAATCTGTGTCGGCGACACATAGAAGAGCGGAGCCGGCCTGGCGGTCCCCGTGGAGTCTGTCACGGTAACGGTCGTTCCCTCCAGAGTTTGCGGCAGGGAAGCGGAGCTGGCTGAACCTGTCGCAGTGGCTAGGTTCGATCCGTAGAGCGAGGCTATCGATTGTGACGCAACAGTCGTGCTGGTAAGTGTTGTGGTTGGCAAGGCGGCGTTGACGACAGAGGCCGAAGTGACGAGGTTGTAGTAGCGCGCCATCCAATACGGCAGGATATAGTCGATCCCGGCGCTCTCGATAGTGCCGTCACCCGTACCCGTAAGTTCGAAAGGATCACGCTGCCAGAGGAAATCGGTGGTGGGCCGCAGCGGAACAGGCACAGGTTGACAAGCTTCGTCCGTGCTGCCGCAGGATGGGAACTGCCCGACCAGGTTGACCGCGACATCGCGCGTGGGACGCAGCAGCCATTGGTTCAGAAGAGTTACGGTCTGCGAGTCGCGGGTGGAGTTCGCGCCGTCCAGTGCGCGCGTAATCATGTTAAAGAACGCATTCTGATGGCTCCCGAGATAGCCCCAGAGTAGGGAGTAAGCTCCCGTGAAAATCGAATGATTGGTGCTGTTATCGAGCCGGATCAGATTGTAGAGATCGATCTCATCCAGGTTGAACTTGAAATAGGAACTGGTGCCGCCTGCGACGTCTACACCGATAGGGACGGGAACTTCGAGGGCAAGCAGTGAACTGCTAAGTTCCCAATCGCCCGCGTAATGCTGCGGGTTCGCGTGCAGGCCCACGTTCATGAAGCTTAGCTGCTCGTCGGCGAAACCGACGAAGGTGGTCGGAACGGAGCCGTCGGGCATCACCACCGTCCAGGCATGATTGCGCAGAAAATCCAGAAGAGTGGTGACTAGCGAGCTGATCGATGACTGCACCCCGGCGTCGTTTACCATGTCGTAGGCGACCCCGAGGCCGAAGAAGACGCCCGAGTATTCATCGCGCGATGTGTTACCTACCCATTGATAGCCGGTGCTGCTATTAGTGAAGATGCCGTTGCTGCTTTCCTGGCTGGCGATTGACGCCGCGTAAGGGGAGCTAGCAGGAAACTGACAGCGCGCAAGGACGCCGGTGCCGGTGACATTGACAAGACCTTGTATACCGGCAATGGCGGCTTTCACATTAGTGAGTGCATCGGCGGCGCCGGTTACGTTGTACCGAAATGCTTCAGCCGCCAGGTAATGGCCGGTCCAAATGGCGGAATCGCCGCAGCGCGTGTAATCCGTGATTTGGTTGCTGGCAGCCGAGGCGTACATCGGATCGAGAATCGTGCCGTACGGCCAGTGGTTGGCTTGGATGTTATTGGAGATTGCGATCGCGTCGGCATCGGAAGGACGTGCGGGCGTCGTCAGGAACAAGAGGGAAAGTAGCACAACCGCGGGGCCCCTCGCGGCATAGTAGATCCGCGAAATCATACGCCTTCAGGCTAGCACCCATGAGCAAATTGGGAGCGCCGAATTGCAAACCTATACGTTTCGTCGACCGCGGGAGTAAGCTGGATATTGGGAGGTCCGACGTGCTCCGTCAAGTTTGCGCTTTGGTTATCCTGTCAACCCTTTCCAGCTTGTGTGCGATTGCTGCCGATAAACCGGGCTCGGCGCCAATACCTACCCAGATTGGTGCGGGTAAGCGCGTTTTCGTGTCTAACATGGGCGGCGAGTGCCAGAACTTCAATAGCCCCGGACTTAACTTCGGAGCCGGGCAGCCGCTCCGGCACGGGCAGGTTAGCGCCGCAGTCCCCACGGCCTATGAGGGGCTCTACTCCGCGTTGAAAACGTGGGGTCGATTCGAACTGGTGTTTGCTCCCGGGGATGCCGATCTCGTCTTCCAGATTCACGTCGTCTGTCCGTCGATCAAAGAAGGCCATCCGGTGCTCGAACTTCAAATCCTCGACCCGGAGACGCGGATCGCGCTCTGGGGTTTTAGCGAAATCGCCGATCCTGCGGAGTTACAGAAGAACCGGGATGCAAACTTTGAACGCGCGCTGACTCGACTTACTCAAGACGTAAAGGATCTCTTCAGCCGAGCCGATTCGCCTCCGGTCTCCGCCACCAAGTAGAGTTGGCAGCGGCTGGCGGCGCCGGGAGTTCTCGTGCCTGTCGCCTCGCCTCGATTTCCTCATCGTTCAGTTGTGCATCATAAATGGACCGGGGCTAAGCCGGTGCCCCGTTCCTGTCAGCAGAATTGCAAGCCAGAAGCATACCCGATGTCCTGAGGATTATCATGGCTACGGATATGAACACATGTCGGCCAAGAGCGCGCCGCATCCCATGGGGGCTAACACTCTTCTGGTCTTTCGTAAACCGCGCTTACAGTGACCCTTTGACATCCAATCTCTCCGTGCAACAGAGGGAAACGACGATGTCGTTTATCATCTGGGCGGTGATCGGTCTGACGTCGGGTTTTGTAGCCAGCCAACTGGAACAGAGGAGCCGCCGACGCAGCGTGACCGCTATCCTGCTTGGATTTCTAGGCGCCATGACCGGAGGCTATCTCTACTTCACCTTCGGACCGACCCCAGTGAATGGAGTCAATATGGTCAGCTATCTCGCGGCAGCTTGCGGAGCGCTGGTATTTCTACTCTCTCTTTACGTCTTTAGGCGACTGTGACTACTAATGAGCAACGATTCTAAGATGAACCGCGTGGCGCTTGTAACCGGCGCCGGCAGCGGCATTGGACGGGCAGCGAGTCTAGCACTACAGCAGGCCGGCTACTTAGTCGTACTAACCGGCCGTCGCTCGGGTGAGCTGGAACGCACTTCAGAGATGTCCGGCGAACGCGGACTGCCGATGCGCGCGATCCCTGCCGATATCACCGTTAGTGCCGATGTACGCCGCCTATTCGACAATATCCGCGATGAGTTCGGACGGCTCGACGTGCTGTTCAACAACGCAGGCGCGAACGCACCCGCAGTGCCTCTCGACGAAATGACGGACGAGCAATGGAATGCGGTGGTGGCCGTGAACCTTACCGGCACGTTTCTTTGCGCGCGCGAAGCGATCCGCCTGATGAAAACACAGGATCCCCAAGGCGGCCGCATCATCAACAACGGTTCGCTCAGCGCCCATACACCGCGTCCTTTCTCGGCCCCCTACACCGCAACGAAGCACGCGATAACTGGACTTACTAAGTCGATCGCGCTGGATTACCGAAAGTGGAACATCGCGTGCAGTCAAATCGACATCGGAAACGCCGCCACCGAGATGACCGAAAGAATGGCGGCAGGCGTCTTGCAAGCCAACGGCACGGTTGCCATTGAGCCGCGGATGGATGTCGAGCAGGTAGGCGCGGCGGTGGTCTATATTGCCAACTTGCCGCTAAACGTGAATATTCCGTTCATGACCATAATGGCCACGACGATGCCATTCTTCGGGCGCGGGTGAGTTACTCAGCGCCCGCTTTCACATACACGTCGACGCCGCTCGAGGATGCTTTCTGCTGCCCGGTACCTTGATAACCGTGTTGAACGGTAAGGGTCTTCTGCACGGTTAACTCCTTACCCTCGCGGTCAAGTTCAAAGACCTGGTGGGTAGTTACTGTCGAGCCGTTGATCTCGCGCGCAGTCTCAACCACAAGCTTCGGCCCATCCCAATGCGCTTTCGACTTGATCTTGACTTCGGAGTCCCCGCCGTTGATGAAGTCCGTGCCATCGAGCTTGCAAGTGAGTGTTTCGGTCGTAACGGCGGACGAGTCGGCTTCGCTCCTTCTCGTTGCGATTACGAACTCGCCCGGTGTTTGGCTTATCTTCAATGAGACCGGTCCGATCGGAGTAGCCTGATGCGCGGATTCGCTGCGCGAGTCATCCATCTTCCACACGCCCGAAAAGTTAGTTGGATTCTGCGCGGAAGCGAATGTTAGAACCAGTGTTCCGGTAAGTGATATGAACAGCGCTCGCCGCATAATGCTACTAACGCGAGACAGGCTTGCGCGGAGTCTTGCCGGCATCCGCGATCATCTTGTTCATCAGCTTCACGGCCTGATCGATCGGCAGGAAGTTGGCGATCACCATCGGTGTTCTCCCATTGACATCCTCGGCATCGATATCGGCCCCCTTGTCAGCCAAGAATCGGATGACTTCGCAGATTTCCGCTTGAGTCGAGTTCTGCATCGTGCCGGTTACCGCGGCATGCACCACGTTGCTCTTGCGCGTCGTCACCGAAGTAACATCCGGATCCAACTCATACGCGTACTTAACCGTGGCGATGTGGCCGCTACCGGCCGCGGCCATTAGTAAGGTACTTCCATCCTGTGCTTTGATCTTCGGGTCGGCGCCGGCTTTGACTAGAGCGGCCATAATATCCGGGTAATTCGCACGCGCGGCAAGCATCAGCGCGGTTTGTTGGCCTACCGGAATGCGGAACGGATTCGCGCTCTTGCTCGGGGCCGCCGGCGCAGTTACCAGGTTCGGATTCGCGCCTTTCGCGAGAAGCAGGTTTACAATCTCGAGTTCGCCCGATTGAGCTGCAACGTGCAGCGGCGTCTTTCCGTCCTTATCGGTAGTATCTACCTTTGCGTTGTGATCGAGAAGAGCGCCTACAACCCCGGTCTTACCCGCGGCGACAGCAACGTTTAGCACGCTCGTACCGTTCGAGAGCGTGTAATCCGGTGAGAGGCCCGCATCCAGCAAGCTATTCACCGATTTCGCGTCACCCTTCTGCGCGGCGAAAACAAGCGGACTGAATCCGCTCTTCGACACCGCTTTCACATCCGCGCCGCTCTTAATCAGTAGATCGACAACGTCGGAATGTCCCTCGGCGGCCGCCCACATCAGGGCGTTCTGACCTTTGCGCGATTCGGCTGCATTGACATCGGCGCCGTGTGCGATCAGGAGCTTTACCGCGGGCGCACTTCCTGAACGTGAGGCGATCATCAGCGCCGTTTCCCCGTTCCATCGCGCGGCCTTGGCATCTGCGCCGGCGGCAACTAACTTTTCGATGATCGCCCAGTCGCCCGTTGCGCACGCCAGCGTAAGGGGAGTCTCGCCGTATTGATCGACGGTGTTTACCTTTGCCCCGGCTTTTAACAGCTCGTCAACGACATCGGCCTGATCCAGATAAGCCGCCCAGGCGAGTGGCGTTGCGCCATCCGGTTGCGCGGCGTTCACATTCGCGTGCTTACTAATGAGCGAAGTAACCAGCTTGCGATTCTCTTCGCGGATGGCGTCAATCAGTCCGGGACTCGTCGACGCCACGCACGGAACCGCAATCAAAACTGCAGCTAGCAAGCTGCCTGTGAAAACTCGGACGTACATTCTTGCCTAGACCCCGGAAAGCTGATCCAGTTCGCCGGTAGCATCGCCTAAGGTTTCCGCCGGTATGCCAGCCTTATCGAGCATGGTAAGAAGCAAGTTATTCATCGGGGTCTCGGGAGCGTAGCGAATGTGCCGTCCGCCATGGATACCAACGCTCTTACCACCGAGAAGCACGAGCGGCAGATCATGGTGCGTGTGCGCGTTGCCGTCGCTAATGCTGCTACCGAACAACAACATGGTGTGATCGAGCAGCGTACCGTCGCCATCCGGAGTCGAATCCATCTTACTCACCAGATAAGAGAACGTCTTCACGTGCAGCGCGTCGATCTTCATCGTCTTGGCGATCTTTTCGGGATCGTTCTGATGATGAGTCACCGAGTGGTGACCGTCCGGCACGCCAATGGACCGGTAACTGCGGTTGCTACCTTCGCGCGCCATCATGAAGCTAACTACCCGCGTCATGTCGGTCTGATACGCCATCACCATCAGATCGCTCATCAGTTTGGCATGCTCTTCAAACTCATCGGGGATACCCGAAGGACGGTCGATTAACGGCACCTGAACCATCGTGCTTTGCTGCTCGGCTTTCTGGATGCGGCGTTCGATGTCGCGAATCCCTTCCAGATACTCATCGAGCTTGCTCTTGTCGCGCGATCCCAACGTCGGCTGCAGCCGGGCCACATCGCCGCGCACGAAATCGAGAAGACTGCGCTCCTCGCTCATCATTTTCAGACGAGCTTTGGGATCGGTCGTCTCGCCATCGCCGAAGAGCCGCTCGAATACCGCCCGAGGGTTCACTTCCATCGGATTCGGGGTGGTCGGCGTGCGCCAGGAGATCGTGTTCGTGTACGCGCAGCTGTACCCGCTGTCGCAGTCACCCGCCAGGTTCGGCTCTTCGAGGCCAATTTCGAGCGAGCCAAATTGCGTCTGTTTGCTGAATTCCCGCGCTGCCACCTGATCGGCCGAGATCCCCGCGCGAATGTCCGCGCCGCCCGTGCGCTTGGGATGCACGCCCGTAAGCCACGTCGCGCCCGCACGTGCATGGTCGCCGGCGCCGTCGCCCAGCGCGCGCCCACCGTTCTGCATCAGGTTACTCAGCACCAGCATCTTGTCGCGGAAAGGTTCCAGCGGCTGGATCGTCGACGCGAATTCAAAACCGGTCCCAACCTTACTTGGCAGCCAGCCTTTCTGGATAATCCCATTCGGAACATAGACGAACCCCAGACGAGTCACCGGCCGGGCAGCCGTCAAACTAGTGGCTTTCAAAGCCGGGACCATCGCGTCAAGCAGCGGAAGCGCCAAGGCGACGCCGGCGCCTCTTAGAAAGGTACGGCGGGCAAGCGCTTTTTGAGTCAGGATCATA
The DNA here is from genome assembly GCF_903970205.1 of Nevskia soli. Classification (GTDB taxonomy): domain Bacteria; phylum Acidobacteriota; class Terriglobia; order Bryobacterales; family Bryobacteraceae; genus Bog-113. The sequence continues at coordinate 11,853 of NZ_CAJCHS010000270.1, forward strand.
AGTCGGGGGTTCTCCTTGTCTGGAACTGTGGATTACTAACTACCGAGTGAATGAGAGCGGGTATGGTTGTATTCTTCGCCGACGCGTCACGAATAATGGAACGAATTGCCGGTTCATCATAGTATTCAACGCCGCGACCCAGGGCATAAGTCATCAGCTTCTCGGTGAAAGTGGTGACGAACTGGTCGCGGTAATGCGTGGTAAGCAGCGTCTTCAGTCCTGCCGGTCCCTGGAACGTCGTGCCGTCCGGCAACTTACCGGTGGTGTCGATCACGCTGCCGCCGTCCTTGGCCCGCCATTGACCGATGCCGTTGTAGTTCTCGAGGGAGAATCCGATCGGGTCCATCCGCGAGTGACATCCCGCGCAGGTTGGGTTCGCGCGATGCTGCTCCATCTGCTGGCGCATCGTCAACTGTTTGCCGTCTTTGGCGTGCTCGGCCAGAGCCGGAATGTCAGGTGGGGGCGGAGGCGGCCCACCGCCCAGAAGGTTTTCCAAAACCCACTTACCGCGTTGCACGACCGACGTCCGGTTCGGGTAGGACGTAACTGTCAGAATGCTGCCCTGGCTCAGAAGTCCCCCGCGGTTTTCTTCCGGAGTAAGTGAGACGCGGCGGAATTGCGCGCCGTAAACATTCGGTATATCGTAGTGCCGCGCCAGCCGCTGGTTGAGATAAGTGAAGTTCGCGCTAAGCAAGTCGGTAACCGGGCGGTTCTCGCGCAGGATCGCGTCGAAGAAAAGTTCGGTCTCGGTCTTGAAGTCCCTGGCGAGGCCCTGATCGAATTGCGGGAATAGATCCGGGTCGGGAGTGACCTTAGTCAGGTTGCGAAGGAACAGCCACTGTCCCGTGAAGTTCGTCGAGAAGGCGCTGGATCGCTCATCGGCTAACATGCGGTCCACCTGCGCCGATAGGACCTGGGGATCTTTCAGCTTCCCCTTTTCCGCGAGCGACAAAAGCTCCTCATCCGGGATGCTGCTCCATAAGAAGAAGGAAAGCCGCGAAGCCAGTTCGATATCGCTGATGCGATGAACGCTGCCGGGCGCGCTATTCGCCGGATCGTGTTCCACCCGGAACAGGAAATCCGGCGAAACGAGCATCGCGCGAAGAGCCATGCTGATTCCCAAGTCGAAGCTGCCGTCCTTCCGTCCGCTTTCGTAAAACGCCAGTAGCGGCTTCAGATCCGCGTCGGTAACCGGCCGGCGATACGCATGATGCGCCAGGTTAGCGAGAATCTTTCGAGCGCAAGGCGTCTCCTGCGCGGCGGTGGTCGCTTTACAGATGAAGATCTTGCGCCGGCTCGGCGTGTCGCCAACGGCGGTCACGTTGTAGGGCCCCGCGATCGAAAGGCTCGACATCTGCGGGTAGTCGCCGGCGTGTTCAACATCGAACAACTTGATTCGCACGCCATCGATTCACAGATCAAGCTTCGCAGTCGAGATCGCGTTGGGTTCCAGCGCAACTCGATTCTTCCCCGTTCCGAGCGATTCCGGAACCAGGTTCTCCCCGAGGAACGTAGCGCCAACCCGATGCAAACCGGCTTTTACGGGGATACGCTCTTCCAAATATCTGGGCGTCTGACTCGGAGCGTCAAAGCCTTGCGTGACAGGCGGCAGCTTGATTTTAATCACATACTCGGCATTCACCGGGAAGTGATAGCTGACGGAGAGTCCGCCCATGGAATCGAAGGGCAGATCGTCACTCACCCGAGTACTGCGGGAACCAAAATCTTTTGCAGGGCTGAAGTCGTTGATCTCGGGCTTTATGGCTGTATCGCCGACCGCCTCGCGGCTCACCAGACGCGCCACCGATATATAACGTTCAATGAGCACCGGCGACATCGAAAGCACGTCGCCAATATTGTCGAACCCGTAGCCCGTATCGTCAGCCGGCAGCTTTGCCCCGGCGTTGATATCGAGGGCCAGAAGATCCCGGATGGCGTTGCTGTACTCAGCGCGGTTCAGCCGGTGGATCGTCGGATGCCCCGGATTGGGGTGGGCGACGGCTGACGCGTCCAGGGTATCGGTGAGCCATTTCGTGAACGCTGCTTGAACCTCCGGCTTCGGACGGGGAAGTCCGGGCGGCGGCATCTGGCCCGTGCTGAATTTCCGCAGGACCTTCTCCCAGGTCGCCGCATTTGAATCGCTTACATTTGTATCCAGACTCTGGAGGGTGATCCCGGCGGTGTGCAGTTTATCGCTGTGACACAGAACGCAGTACTTAGTGACAAGGGTGTGCGCGGAAGTTGGATCGATTGCGGGCGGAACAGTCGACGCGGAGGTTGACGTCGTGTCGCCCGCCAGCATGGGTACGCTCAGCACAGCCAGAAGCAAGCCGGAGCCATACCGGAAGCAAAACGACCGCGAGCAAAACGGGAAGCTATCTTTAGAGGAGAGCACGGCGCTGATGCTCAAAGCCTATCAAGAATTTCGCCGCTTGTAACGTAGATTGCGGTAGTGCTTTATTTTTGACCGACTTAGCCTACCGTAGGCTACGGTCCTTCGCGCGGTTTGTTCTATAATTCCGGTGGACGTTATGAGCCTGGAAACGGAGCGGCGAACTCGCGAGCAGGGCGCGGCGTCTCCGCCCGAAATCATCGCTCAACTCGAACGCATCCTCGCCAGCGCTCCTTTTCGAACGAGCAAGCGCTGTTCCGATCTGCTGAAACACGTCGTCGAAGCGGCGTGCGAGGGGCGCTCGGACCACCTGAAAGAACGCACGCTCGGCATCGCGGTCTTCGATCGCGATCCGGACTACGATACCAATCAGGATCCGGTGGTTCGAACGACGGCAGGTCAGGTTCGAAAGCGATTGGCGCAGTACTACCTTGAACCGGGGCACGGAGACGAGCTTCGCATTGACCTGCCGGCCGGCGCGTACGTCCCTCAGATTCATCCGCCCCCGGTGCGAGAACCGGTTCACGCTCTCGAACCGGCTGTGCTCGCGCCAACAGCTACGGTCGCGCGTACGCCTCGCGTGTCCCGGTCGGCGATGGTCATCGGAGGAAGCGGACTCGCGGTCCTCGTGGCCCTCGCCGCCCTCCTGACACTTCGGCATTCCGAGAACGATGTAGACCGCTACTGGGCGCCGCTGCTCAAACAATCCCAACCGGTGGTACTTTGCGTCGGACAAGGCCACGTGTACAAGCTGAAGGGCGATCTGGACCGGCTTTTCGACGCTGAGGCCGAACCGTCTGAAACTCCTCCCGCGGCGCCCCCGAGCATCCCGTGGAACGACGTGTATTCGATATCGGAGCGGATCATCGGAATCAACGACGCGCAGACGCTCGTCCGGTTGACCGCCCTCTTTGCCGCGCGCGGCAAATCCGTCGAGCTCCGCGGGGGCAGGTCGACGACGCTCGGAGACTTGCGCGGCAAACCCGTCGTTTTGATCGGCGCTTTCAACAACTCGTGGACGCTGAGCCTCACCGGCGAATTGCGCTTCTATTTCGACGAAGACTCCGCAGGTAAGGGCTTGCTTGTACGCGACCGCCAGCATCCCGAGGCGCGCGCGTGGGAGGTTCGCAGCTCACAGGAGGCGGCCCTCGACCATGAAGACTTTGCGATCGTTTCGAGAGTACTCGACCCGACCACCGAGCAACCGGTGATCGTCGCCGCCGGCATCCAGGGCGGGGGCACCGCCGCCGCGGGGGAGTTCCTGACCAGCGTCGGCTACCTGAGCAAAGCGCTCGAGAACGCCCCGGCTCATTGGGAAAAAAGAAATGTTCAGTTTGTTTTGAAGACGCGATTGCTCAGCGGGGCCGCCGGTCCGCCGGAGGTGGTCGCTGCGTACTATTGGTGAGGCATTCGGGTGAAGGTTTCGCAACAACTTTATATTGGTACTGAATGCGTCTGTTTCAATCTAGTACTTCTGACAAATCTATACAGTCTCCGGACGGACGGCAGTTAGCCAAAAAACCCTTTGAATTCGATGTTTAATCCCGACCCTACCTTACCTTGTCTATTGCTTTTAACTTAGAAAAAAATTACAATAGAGCCCTATGTCATACGCGGTACCCGCCACGAAAAGCGGGCTTGTGTTTCGTACAGCTTTGTTATCCACCCTATGCGCTGTTCACGCATTCGCAGTCGGAATCATCGCGACTACAACCTACAACGTTCCCACCCCGAATTCCCTTCCGGAGGGCGTCGCTCTCGGACCGGACGGTAATATCTGGTTCACGGAAAACGCGGACCCGCAGATCGGTCGTGTGATCCCGGCGACCGGGGCAATCACGGAGTTTGTTCTGCCGGACGGCCCGAATGCCGCTCCGTGGGATATTATCATCGGTCCCGATCAGGCGCTCTGGTACACCGACACGAACACCAGCCAAATCGGCCGTATGACGACGGATGGTGTAGTAACAAACTTATATAACACCATAACTCCGAACTCCGCTCCGCGACGCATGACGATCGGCGAAGATGGTGCGATATGGTTCACGGAATATACGGTCAACCAGATCGGCCGCATCACCGTTACCGGTGAGATGACGGAATACCCATTGCCGGGAAAAAATACGAAGCCGGCGGGAATCGCAGCGGGCCCCACGGGGACCAACTCCATCTGGTTTATGGAAAATTTCGGGAACGCTGCGGTTGAAATGAACTTACAGGGACAAGTGATTGCTACGGTTCCGTTACCGACCCCGGGCGCTGTTTCCGCGCAGGTCGTCTTGGGTCCTGACAATAACATGTGGTACACGGAAAACCGTGGTAATAACATTGGACGCATCAACCCGTCTACCCTCGAACTTACCGAATGGCAGGTACCAACCCCGGACGCGGTTCCTGGCGGACTTGTCGCGGCTCCGGATGGCGCCCTGTGGTTTACCGAGTGGGAGGGGACCGTCAGCCAGATCGGCCGGATCACCACCGACGGTATAATCTCTGAATTTCCAGACGGTATCGCCCAATCGGAACCTTGGGAGATCGCGGTCGGCCCGGGAGGGACCGCAGTGTGGTGGGCGGATTGGGAGAGCGATCAGATGGCGACCGCGCCCATCTGCGCCCTTGGTCTGACCGCATCCTATACAGCGTCAACCAGCACGCTGAACCTGAATTTCAGTGTTGGAAATGCCGCGCCGTACACTTGGAAGACTTGGACGAAGGTAGGCGGCGTCGCTCAAGCGTATCTCTGGCAAACCCCGATTCCCGTCCAATTGCCTCTGGTTCAGAGCACGTACAACGTTCCGTACCCATCGACCGGCGGCATCATTACCGTAGTTTCCGCACTGTTCAATTCGAGCGGCGTCGGCGTGTGCGAAGAGAATGCGTCGGTAAGTACTGTCGCGCAAACCCCGACCACGACGTCATTGACGTCATCACCGAACCCGTCGACTGCGGGCGAGGCTGTTCTTTTCACGGCGACGGTTTCTCCGGCTGCGGCGACCGGCACGGTGACTTTCTACCACGGCGCTGACGTGATGGGAACCTCCACCCTGTCGAAAGGCGTGGCCACCCTTTCCTATTCGCAGCTAAGTTCTTCGGTGCACCAGATTACGGCAACCTACAACGGCAGCATAACCTATAGCACCAGCACCTCTCCGATCCTGACCCAAATCGTTGAGTAGAGGTTGCCGGAGCCGGGAATGCCCCCGCCGCATCCGATGAGAGTCGGATGCGGCGTTTCTTTTTGAAAGGGCTTGCTCTAAGTGAATCGCTCCCTTTAACGCGCGGCCAGTTCGGGCTTCGTACTTGCACCGATTTCCGAAAGCCGGTGAGCCAGCAGTTCCTCAAGCTCATGCAAGCTCTTACTAAATCCTTCGATACCTTCGGTCAGCTTGTCGTGCGCCATCCGGTCTTCATTGTGCATGCGTTCGAACGTCTGTTGGTCCATCGGAATCCGCTGGATATCCATGGTCTTGGCGTTCTCCGGACTGAGCTTGCGCGGTAAATCCGCCTTTGTGCTATCCAATTCCTCGAGCAGCTTCGGAGAGATAGTCAACAGATCGCAGCCGGCCAGGGAAGTAATCTCGCCGATGTTACGGAAGCTCGCGCCCATCACCACCGTCTTGTAACCAAACTTCTTGAAGTAGTTATAGATGGCAGTTACCGACTTGACTCCGGGATCGTCCGCGCCTTGGTAGTCCTTGCCCGTATCTTTCTTGTACCAATCGAGGATCCGGCCGACGAACGGCGATATCAGAGTAACTTTGGCTTCCGCGCACGCGACCGCCTGGTGCATGCCGAACAGCAGCGTCAAGTTACAATGAATGCCCTCTTCTTCCAGTTGCTTTGCCGCCTGGATACCTTCCCAAGTGGACGCGATCTTGATCAATATACGGTCGCGGGAGACGCCGGCTTTATCGTACTCGGCGATAATTTCCCGCGCTTGCTGCATCGTCGCCTGCCGGTCATAAGAAAGCCGCGCATCCACTTCCGTGGACACGCGTCCCGGCACGATCGCCAGGATCTTCTTGCCGAATTCGATAGCCAGGCGCTTAAACGCCAGCTTGGCGACATCTTTATCACTGGCCTCGTCGCCCAACTCCTCTTTGGCGCTTTTCAAAACATCGTCGACCAACGAACGATACGCCGGCATCTGAGCCGCCGCGGTGATCAAAGAGGGGTTGGTGGTGCTGTCCTGCGGCTTAAATCGGAGGATGGATTCGAAATCACCGGTGTCGGCCACCACCTTGGTCATTTCGCGAAGCTGTTCGAGCAAAGTTTTCGTCATGATGTACCTTTCACGCGGGGTTCGCGGGTTTGAGCCGCCCCTGTCTCCATTATCAACCCCGCGGATGAAACCCGCGCATCAAGGCATCGATGCGCGCAATCGCCTCGTGCAGATTCTCCAGCGAATTCGCATAACTGAATCGCAGATAGCCCTTCCCGTACTCGCCAAATCCCGCTCCATCGAGCGCCGCAACGCCCGCTTCGTTCAGCAGCAAATCCGCCAGCTCGCGCGAAGTACGCCCGGTGTCCTTCACGTTCACCCACGCATAGAATGCGCCGCCGGGCATCGCGCAGCGGAACCCGGGAATGCGGTCGAGCGCCGGGCAGAAGAAGTCGCGGCGCGCCCGAAACTCCTCGACCATCGCGCGCACCGAATCCTGCGATCCCTCCAATGCCGCGATCCCGGCACGCTGCGTGAAACTGGCGGTACAGGAGTTCGAGTTCACCATCAGTTTGTTGATCGGTTCAACCAGCCATTGCGGCATCACGCCATAGCCCAGCCGCCAACCGGTCATCGCGTAGGTCTTCGAGAAGCCATCGAGAATGATCGTCTGATCGAGCATGCCCGGCACGCTCGCGATCGAAAACGGCGGATCGCCTGTGTAGTGAATCGGCCCGTAGATTTCATCCGAGAGCACGATCAGGTGGTCGCGACGCCGCACCAACCCGGCGATTTTCCGCAAGTCGCTCTCCGGAATCACCACGCCGGTCGGATTTTGCGGCGAGTTCAGGATCACCATCCGTGTGCGCTCATTTAGACTCGCCGCGAAGCGGTCCATATCGATCGCGAAGCCGCGCTCCTGCTCGAATGGCATGGGAACCGGCGTAGCGCCCAGGAACCGGATCATCGACTCGTAAATGGGAAAGCCGGGGTTCGGATAAATGACCTCGTCGCCGGGCTCGAGCAGCGCGAGCATGGGGAAGAAGATGATCGGCTTTCCGCCGGGAACCACGCACACGCGCTCCGGGCCGACCGCCACGCCGCGCGTCCGCGACACCACATTCGCGATCGCCTCGCGTAACTCCGGAAAGCCCTGCGCCGGGCCGTAATGCGTCCAGCCTTCATCGAGGGCCTGCTTCGCGGCTTCCACAATGTGTGCGGGCGTGGAAAAATCAGGCTCGCCGATTTCGAGGTGGATCACGCTGCGGCCCTGCGCTTCCAGGGCTCTGGCGCGCACCAAGACGTCGAATGCGGATTCGACGCCGATGCCCGCCATCCGACTCGCGAGACGCATTCAGGCTGCCCGGAAAGCCGGAGCGTCGTGCCGCGGCTCCGTCTCGACCACTAAGTCACCGATCGCGACCCGTTCGCCCACAATCCGCGCTGTTACGCTGCCGCCATCCTCGAGCCGAACGATCGCCACTTGATAAGGTGCTTCGGACGCAAACGCGGTCGGTGCCGCATGCACAACCGTCTCCGTATAGACCGTGCCTTTTCGACTCGTCATGTTCGGTTCACCGGGCCGCTCCCAGAATCGTAACGACACAAGTTGCGCCGGAGCCGCCCAGGTTCTGCGCCAGCCCCACCGCATGACGCGCCAGTTGCCGCGGACCCGCTTCGCACCGAATCTGTTGCATCAAATCGCAAATCTGCGCGACCCCCGTAGCGCCCACCGGGTGCCCTTTCGACTTCAACCCGCCGCTTGCGTTCACCGGCTTCTCTCCGCCGCGTCGCGTCGCGCCCGATCGAGCGAAAGGCCCGCCATTCCCTCGCACGGTGAACCCAAGATCCTCCGTGGCGATGATTTCAGCGATCGTGAAGCAATCATGAATTTCGGCGAATTCAATGTCCGCGGGTCTCATGCCCGCCATCGCATAAGCCTTCCGCGAGGCCGCGCGAACCGCCGGGAACGTCGTGATGTCTTCCTTCTCATCAAGCGCCAGAAAGTCGGACGCCTGAGCAATGCCGAGCACGGTCGCCGGTTTGTCCGTGTACTCAGAAGCGTTATCGGCGGCCGTCACGATCACCGCAGCCGCGCCATCGCTAATCAGCGAGCAATCGTAAAGACCCAGCGGTTCCGCAATCGGCCGCGCGTTCATGGCTTGCTCGATGGTGATCGCCTTGCGCATGTGCGCGTCCGGATTCAGCAGCCCATTCTCGTGGTTCTTCACGGCGACGGCCGCGAGTTGCTCACGAGTGGTCCCAAAATCGTGCATGTGCCGGCGCGCGATCATTCCGAACAACGAAGGGAAGGTGGACCCCGCGGCAATCTCGCCCGAACAGTCGCCCGCCGCAGCCAGGATTTCGGTGACGCGCCCGGTCGGTTGCGAGGTCATCTTTTCCACGCCCAAAACCATCACGGTGTCATACAGGCCGGCCGCCACACTGGAAACCGCATGGAAGAAGGCCGATCCGCTGGAGGCGCAAGCGGCTTCGAATCGTGTGGCCGGGATTCCCCGCATCCCCAGAGCGGTCGAAATGTAGGGCGCGAGGTGGTTCTGACCCGCGAAGGACGGACCCGCGAAATTGCCCAGGTAAAACGCTTCGATCTGCCCGGGTTGCGTGTGAGCGTTCGCCAGGCATTTCTCGCCGGCCTCCACCGCCAAAGAGCGCAGATCGCGGCCGGCAAATGCGCCAAAAGGCGTCTTTCCGGCTCCCACAACAGCAACTTTTCGCATACGAATTCGCGGTTACCGCGTCTTGGCCCCGCCCATCGCCCCCGGGTTTCCCATATACTCAAGAGTATCGCGGAGAAAGGCTGCACGTTTCCGCTCGTTCGCCCGTCAACCCTACAGCGAACGTTTAGATGATAGCCAGCGAATGGGTGCCCTTAGCGATGGGTGACCTCCTCGATAGCCCGCAGACTGCGCAAGACGCCCAGAACCGTTTTGTGTCCGACAATCTGCGCCGCATCTTCCTGCAGATTTACCGGATGGTGGGGAATATCGACGATGCGCAGGACCTGACCCAGGAGACTTTCATCAAGGCGCTTTCCCGCGCCGGACAGATTAAGGAAGAGCACAAAGCGGCACACTGGCTTTCACGGATTGCCACCAATACCGCGCTCGATTTTCTGAGGCGGCACGGGCGCGTTTCGTTCTGCGAGATGGAACTGGCGCCCGAGCGCCACTCGGAGAGTCCCGAAGAGATTCTGCTGCGATCGGAGCAACAGACGTACCTCCAGAAGGGTTTGGAAACCTTAAGCCCGCGGGAAAGGGCCGCCATTGTGCTTCGCGACATGGAAGATCTTCCGGCCGAAGAAGTCGCTCGCCAGCTTTCCTGTTCCAAAGCAACGGTGCGCTCGCACATCGCGAATGCACGTATCAAGTTCCGCCGCTATGCGGTAAGGGCCAAAAGGTGAGGCGCTGCCCAGGACACCAAGCAGGACACCAAGCATGACACCCAGTCACATTCCGTCCGTTCAACTCGCACTGTTCGCCGGCGGGGACCTCCCGTTCTGGACTCGGGTCGGCGTGGAGCGCCACGTCGCCCAATGCGACGACTGCGCGGCCCTGGTCCGCGAATATGCCCGCCAGCAGTTGGATCTTGCGCAGCGTGCCGAAGAACTGCCGCCTTCGCTCACAGGGGTGGCGTGGCAATCGCTCGCTTCCGAAATGACGGCGAATATCCGGCTTGGTCTTGCCGCCGGCGCGTGCGTGTCAGCCCCGGTCGCGGCACGCGTGCGGCCGAAGTTGACGTTTGCGCTGGCCGGGCTGGCTGTCATTCTTTCGATCATTGCCGTGGAGCGTCCGCGTCTGAACTTCGGTCCCCGTCCGGCCGTTGCTCCGGCTCCCGAGCTGGCCGGCTTCGTTCCGATGCTTGAGGGCACGGGCTCCAGCGTCGGAATCCGCAATGGAGGACGTGAGCTATCGGTTACGGCGCCGGTCGGCATTGACGAGAAGTCCGTGATCCGCACCGTGAATGCGCGCGGTGAGATCGGATCGCGCTACGTGGAGGACACGGGAGTTACCGTGGTGAATATCTATGCGGAATAGCCGGGCGCTTCAACTCGCGGCACTGCTCGCGCTTGCGTTTCGACCAGGCCCCGCGCATGCCCAGGAACAGCAGTTCGATCCCAACACGTCGGTTAAGTTCAATCTTCCGCCGGATTCCCCGGTTTCGCTGCTGACGTGGGACGTAAGCCAATCGCGCGCCAGTATGCGCGGCGGCGCGCTGACGCTCGACATCAACATGGATGTGTTACTGCGCAACTCGGCATCGCGCCGCGTGCGCGGCATCACTATGCTGATTGTGTCGCAGGAATCGCTTCCGGTCGGACGCGCTTCGGTGTCGCGTTTGATCGATGTCGGACCGGGCGAAACGTTCCCGCTGCACGTCGATGTGCGCCTGCTGCGTCCCGCGACGGCTACCGGGCCGCTGATCCAGGTCAATCTCGATGGCGTCCTTTTTGACGATCTGAATTTCTACGGACCGAATCGCCTGGAATCGAAGCGTACGCTGACGTTCTGGGAGATGGAAGCGCGCCGCGACCGCCAATACTTCCAGCAGGTACTTGCCGCGCGCGGCGTCACCGGGCTGCAGCAGGAAATGCTGGCGGCCATCGCTCGCCAGGAACATGTGGAGCGCCTGGATGTACGCCTGAACCGCGGCCGCACGACGACTGCCTCGAGCGAACCCGGGCACATGGCTCAGTTCGCTTTCCTCGCTGTCCCGGACGCGCCGGTGAAGGCCATCGAGGGTTGGGCTGAAGTTTCAGGATCGGAAATCCGTTCTCCGCGCGTGGAAGTGGAGAACCTTTCGGGGCGCCCCGTCCGTTATGTGGAGCTTGCCTGGCTGGTGACGGATCACTCCGGGCGCCAGTATCTGGCCGGTTCGGTACCGGGCTCGGGCTCCGATTTCTATCTGCCGAGCGGCCATCGCGGGAAGCTGCTCGAAGACACGGCCTTGCGTTTGTCGCGCGCCGATTCGTCTGCGCCGCTTGAAATCGACAAGATGATCGGCGTCGTCAGCCAGGTCGAGTTCTCGAGCGGCAAGATGTGGATTCCGACGCGCGAATCTCTTCTGGCCGCGAATGCTTTGAACGCGCTGCCGCCTTCGCCGGAAGAACAGCGGTTAATCGATTTCTACCGCAAGCACGGCGCGCACGCGCTCGCTCAGGAATTGAACAAGAAGTAGGTTAGATGGCGAGCACGACTATGCTCCCGGTTAGCGACTACCTTGCCAAGACGTGGCATCCCGATCGGGAGTATGTTGACGGGGAGCTATTGGAGCGCAACGTGGGGCAAGTTGATCATGCGCGTCTGCAGATAGTAATCGCAGCGTTTCTGTTTCGCCTTGAATCGGAACTTCGGATATCCGCACTAACCGAAGTGCGTGTTCAGGTGAAACCTACGCGTTTCCGCATACCGGATATCTGCGTAGTCCTTGGGGGCGTGCGTGACGAGCCCGCCTTAAATCGCCCGCCGTTCGTCTGCATCGAAATTCTGTCGAAGGACGACACGATGTCTTCAATGCAAGAGCGGATCAACGATTTTCTTGATTTCGGCGTTCCTCACGTGTGGCTCATCGATCCTCGTCTGAAGTGCTGCTACGTCTATACTCCGGACGGCATGCGGAGGATTGCGGACGGCGACCTGATTACCGCGAACCCTGAGATCCGTGTTCCACTGTCAGAGATCTGGGCACGGTAGGTAAAATCCGTGGCGAGCACGACGCTGCTATCGGTCCCCGACTATGCGGAAACCACCTGGCGCCCCGACCGCGAATACGTCGACGGGGAACTGCTGGAGCGGAACGTCGGCCGCGTCGATCATGCTCACTCTCTAGCGACGATTGCAGCGTTTC
>NZ_CAJCHS010000271.1 GCF_903970205.1 Nevskia soli
CCCAACCACGCTCAGCGGCCCCAGATGCAGGACCCACGCCAGCGCAACCAGGGCCCCGATCATCGCGACGTGCAGGATGCGCGCAACCATGAGCGCGTTGCGCAAGCCGATTCGAGCCGGCAAGCTGAACAATCCCTCGCGCCGATCGAACTCAAAGTCCTGGCACGCGTAGATGATGTCGAAACCGGCGGTCAAGAACATCACCGCGACGGTGAGAAGCAGAATCCGCCAGTCGAGCCGCCCGCGCACCGCAATCCACGCGGCTGCGGGCGCGATCCCCAAACTCAGCCCGAGCACCAGGTGCGAGAGCGAAGTGAACCGCTTCGTGAACGAATACAGAAACACGATGGCCAGCGCGACCGGCGCCAGTTCCAGACAAAGCGGATTCAACTGCCACGCCGCGACGAAAAACAGAAGCACCGAAGCCACGATAAAGACCCACGCAAACTGCACGCTCAGCAGACCGGCCGGCAAATGCCGCATCTTTGTCCGCGGATTTCGTGAATCAATGTCGGCATCGATCACCCGGTTAAACGCCATCGCGGCCGAGCGCGCACTCACCATCGCCACCACGATCCACGCCACCAATCGCCAGTCTTGCGCCGCGCTGGTTCCCGATTCCCGAAACGCCAGCGCTGCGCCCGTCAGCGCGAAAGGCAGCGCGAAGACGGAGTGCTCGAATTTGATCATGTCCAGGCTGTGCCGCAGCCTGCGAAGGAACATTGGGGGACTCGCTACTATGTTAGCGAATGGTTCCCTTGCGGTTCGCTGCCACGGTGCTCTTTTGTCTCGCGCTGCAGAGTTGCGTCAAGACCGGTTCCACCGTAACCCTAGCCGCCGGCGACACCCGCAATGTGACGCTCCCCGATGGAACCGCAATTCTCGCCGAAGTCGAAATCAAGCCCGAAGACATGGCGCGCGGCATGATGTACCGGGATTCCATCGCTCCCGATCGCGGCATGCTGTTTGTCCACGCGGAAACCGGCGAATACCCCTATTGGATGGCAAACTGCAAGTTCCCCCTCGATATCATCTGGATGGATTCCGCCCACAAAGTTGTCGAAATCTCCGCCAAAACGCCGCCGTGCCCGCAAGGTGGAAACGATTGTCCGAATTACGGCGGCCACGCTCCCGCGCAATTCGTACTGGAACTTGGCGGCGGCCAGGCCGCGCGGCATGCGATAACCGTTGGATCGGCCATACATTTCTAGATGACTGGGTACTAGATGGACGAAGACCAGGTTCGCGAACTGCTCGCTAGCGTGCAATCCGGATCGCTGGATGTCGAACAGGCCGTCGGGCGCCTGCGGCACATGCCCTTTGAGGATCTGGGATTTGCCAAGATCGATCACCACCGGAGCCTGCGGCACGGCATGCCCGAGGTCGTGTTCGGCCTCGGTAAGACGGCCGACGAGGTCCTGGCGATTGCCGAGCGGTTGGCCGAGCACGCCCCCAACGTCCTGATTACGCGCACCGATGCGGAGAAAGCGCGGGCGCTGACGACCCGCTTTCCTGAGGCCGAACATTTCCCCCGCTCCGGCGCCGTGCGCCTTTGGCGCGAGAGAAAACTCACCGGAAAAGGCACAATCGCCGTCGTTTGCGCCGGTACCAGCGACATTCCCGTCGCCGAAGAAGCCCGGGTTACCGCCGAGGTGATGGGGAACAAGGTGGAAGCCGTACACGATATCGGTGTCGCCGGCATTCACCGGCTCATGGCCAACCGTCAGCTGCTCATGTCGGCCCGTGTCGTGGTTGTCTGCGCTGGAATGGAAGGCGCCCTGCCGAGCGCTGTCGGCGGACTGGTGTCGTGCCCCGTAATTGCCGTTCCGACCAGCGTCGGATACGGCGCCAGTTTCAACGGACTGGCGGCGCTACTTGGGATGCTCAATAGCTGCTCGAGCAATGTGACCGTTGTAAATATCGATAATGGCTTCGGCGCGGCCTACGTAAGTAGCTTGATCAACCATCTGTAACTTTCAGAACACTCAACTAGTACGGAGCCGTCCCATGGTGCCCTATGAAACGGTTAACCTTCCCAAATAGGCGAAAAATGGATGCACGCTTGGCACTACCATTGCTTCACACGTAACGACAGCTTGCTCAACGAAGTCAACAACAACACAAAAGACGGCAGGAGCGATCAGTTCGGCAACGCTAACGTACATAAAGGGACCCATGGCCATATACAGTCCACGCACACGACTCGTTAACTTCCGCCTCTCGGAAGACGAATATCAGACCTTGAAAGATGCCGCCGTCCGCCAGGGGGCGCGGAGCATATCCGACTTCGCGCGCGCGGCGATTCTCACCTCGGTGGGAAACCCGAAAACGGAGAATGGACAAGCCGACCTTTCGAATCTCGATCGTAAGGTCAGCGAAATCCAAGGCACCGTGGAACGTATCTCGGGAATCCTTTCACGGGTCCAGACGCATTCGCACGCCAGCTAGACCAATCGGTGGCGGCGGGCTGCCCAATTAATGTCTGCCCGATATCCCGGCGCGATAACATCGGGTAATGTCCGGCGCCACCGACCATTTCGTCCACGAGAACCGCGATCGGCTCCTTGAAGAACTCGAAGAATTCCTCCGCATTCCCAGTATCAGCACCCTGCCCGAATACGCGGACGATGTCGCCAAAGCTGCCGCATTCGTCGCCGCGAAGCTGAACGCCGCCGGTCTCGAGAACGTCGAAGTCATCCCCACCCAAAAACATCCGCTCGTCTATGCCGATTGGCTTCACGCGCCGGGTAAGCCTACCGTCTTGTGCTACGGCCACTTTGACGTCCAGCCGGCCGATCCGCTCGAGCTCTGGCTGACTCCGCCGTTCGAGCCCACCGTCCGGCAGGGAAATATTTACGCGCGCGGCGCGGCTGATGATAAGGGTCAGATGTACTCGCACATCAAAGCGGTCGAAGCTCTGCGTTCCACCACGGGCACCCTGCCGCTCAACCTGAAGTTCCTGATCGAAGGCGAAGAAGAGATCGGCGGCGTTTCGATCAGCAAATATGTCGAGGAGCACCCCGACAAGCTCAAAGCGGACATCGCGCTCGTTTCCGACACTTCGATGTACGCGCCCGGCCTGCCGACGCTCAACGTTGGTTTGCGCGGGCTCGTCTACATGGAGGTCGAGGCGACCGGTCCCTCGCGCGACCTGCACTCCGGCGTCTACGGCGGCGCATCGCCCAATCCGGTTTTCGGACTCATCGAGCTGCTGAACACCGTCAAGGATTCCAAGGGCAAGATCAAGATCAAAGGCTTCTACGATGACGTGCAGCCGCCGTCGTCGGATGAGCTCGATAGCTGGTCCAAGCTGCCCTTCAAAGAGAAGGATTTCCTGCGTGAAGAGGTCGGCTCGCTCAAGTTGACCGGCGAAAAGGGTCACACCGTTTTGGAGCGAGTGTGGTCGCGCCCGACCTTCGAGGTGCATGGCATCGCCGGCGGATTTACAGGCGCTGGAAGTAAGACCGTGATCCCGTCCAAGGCTATGGCCAAGGTAAGTTTCCGCTTGGTTCCGGACCAGAACCCGGAACAGATCATTGAAGAATTCCGCAACCATGTCGCGAAGAAAGCGCCCAAGGGAATCAAGGTCGAAGTGCGCGTGCTTGGCGCCAGCCCGGGACTAATGGTGGATACCAATCATCCCGGTATCCGCGTCGCCGCGCAAGCCATGGAAGACGTGTTCGGGAAGCGCACGGTGTTCACGCGGTCCGGCGGATCGATTCCAATTGTCGGAGAATTCGCCAAGTTCATTGGAATTCCGACAATCCTGATGGGCTTCGGTCTCCCGGACGATGGCTTGCATTCCCCGAACGAGAAGTACAACCTGGATAACTACTATAAGGGAATCATGACAGTGGCGCACTTTTTCGAGAAGTACGGAGAAGTAACCGAATCCACCTAAGCAACAGGTAACTGAGCCACATCCCGTTCAGTCCGGCATTGCCGACAACTTTACTGAGCCGCGAGCGTAAGCGACCGGCAGGACAGTACTCACCTCACGGCAAGTCTCCCAAGAACACCGCCATTGTTTCGCCCTGCTCCTCTACCACATATTGCATGGCATCGCGAACACTCTGATCCTTCCACAACCAACGCGTGCTGCCATGACGCGCCCATCGCCTTAGATCTTTTTCTCCCCCATCAAGCCGGTTTCAACGCCCGGCTCGAATAGCTCTTAAAATCGATCATCACCTTCTCGGGCCGTCCGCACATGCGCGGCCAACAGGTTCCAGCTTTGATACGCGCAAACTTCCCGCAACGCTTCCAGCACGACCCGCCCGCTCTCGACGTCAAGCTTAAAAGGGGGCTGATTCATCGTGCGAACTTCCGCCGCGCCGCGCTACGGATCGGCCTGCAGCCCTCTTCAGTCACAGCAATTCCAAATTATTTCACCCAATCCCCAATAGCTCCCAACATGAAAACTCCCCTAAGTACCTCGCCCCCAGGTCTACCCTGAAACCGGGAGAACCACGACATGTCAGCCGCAGCCTCTTCACTCGCAACTCCGGAAACCACCCCGCGCACGCGCGCCGAAATCAACCGCGCCAATTCTCAGCACTCCACCGGACCCCGCACGGCCGAAGGTAAGGCGCGCGCCTCCATGAATGCCCTCAAGCACGGCATGTTCGCCGGGGAAGTCGTTCTTCCCGGCGAGGACCCCCAAGCGTTCCAACAACTCACCGATTCCTACGCGCGCGAATGCCGCGCCGAGACCAGCGAAGAACTCTCCATCGTTCACGACATCGTAAGCGCCCGCTGGCGCGCCCGCCGCATCTCCGCCCGGGAAACCGCGCTGACCATCCTCACTACCGAACAGCAGCGCGCGGCAGTCGAGAAGATGTTCGACGCGGATGACGGCTCGATTACGGCTCTCGCCCAAGCCGCCGGATTGCAGGCCAACGCCCGCTTATTCAATCAACTCTGGCTCGCCGAAGCCCGTTTATTCCGTCGCGCGGAACTTGCCGAAACCAAGCTCCTTAACCTGGTGAAGTTCCGCCAAACTCGATCGCTCCTCGAACAATCCGACGTACAAGAAATCGAGTTGCCGGCCCTCA
>NZ_CAJCHS010000272.1 GCF_903970205.1 Nevskia soli
GATTTCCGCGTCGCAAATCTCGCCGGACGGCCAGTTTATTGCTTTCATG
This sequence comes from Nevskia soli, assembly GCF_903970205.1. Classification (GTDB taxonomy): domain Bacteria; phylum Acidobacteriota; class Terriglobia; order Bryobacterales; family Bryobacteraceae; genus Bog-113. The sequence goes on from NZ_CAJCHS010000272.1 coordinate 50, forward strand.
AAACCGCTTGACGGAACGCGTAACGTTTGGGTGAAGAAGGTCGCGGACGCGTTCAGTGCGGCGCATCCCGTGACTGCGGATAAGACGCGCCCGATCGCTGCGTATTTCTGGAGCCGTGACAGCAAATACATTTTGTTTTCGCAGGATAAGGCGGGTGATGAGAATTACAACGTTTTCGCGGTTAGCCCAACGGCAGCGCCTGCGCCAGGAACTGCCGTACCTTCCGCGCGCAATCTAACCGACGTCAAGGGAGTCCGCGCCGAAATTTACTCGGTTCCGCGCACGATGCCGGGCATTATTTACGTTGGACTGAACGATCACGATAAGGCGTGGCATGACTTATATGAAGTGAGGATTTCAACCGGAGAGCGCAAGCTGCTTCGGACCAATAACGATCGACTCACCGGTTGGGTTTTCGACCTTAAGGATCAGCTGCGGCTGGCGACCCGCTCGGCGGACAACGGCGACACCGAAGTATTGCGCGTGGATGGCGATAAGTTCACCAAGGTCTACTCCTGCGGCGTGATGGAAAGCTGCTCGCCGGTCCAATTCCACAAAGACGGCAAGCGCGTGTACATGATGACCAACCAGGGTTCGGGGACGAATCTGCTGGAGCTGGTTCTGTTCGATCCGGAGACGCAGACGCAGCAAGTGGTGGAAAGTGATCCCGAAGGACGGGTCGATCTGGAAGAACCGCTGTTTTCGGAAGTTAGCGATTCGCTGATCGCGACGGTGTACATCAACGAGAAACGCAAGATCTACTGGAAAGACAAAGGTTACGAATCCGACTATCGCTGGCTGGAAAAGCAGCTTCCGGGTAAACAGGTCACGTTCGGTTCGCACACCAGGGACGAAACCAGATGGCTGGTCTCCGCGCAGGCGGATATTGAACCGGGCGAAACTTATCTCTTCGACCGTAAAGCGAAGACGCTCACGCTGCAGTACAAGCTTCGCGAGGAACTGCCGCGGGCGAGTCTGGCGAAGATGATCCCGGTGCATTATAAGTCGTCGGACGGTCTGGAAATCCCGGCCTATCTTACCCTGCCGGTGGGCGTCGAGGCGAAGAACTTACCCGTCTTGATGTTTCCGCACGGCGGACCATGGGCGCGCGACTATTGGGGATTCAACTCGCTGGCACAGTTCTGGGCCAATCGCGGATATGCGGTACTCGAAATGAACTTTCGAGGTTCAACGGGTTACGGCAAGAAGTTCCTCGATGCGGGCAATAAAGAGTGGGGACAGAAGATGCAGGACGATATTACCTGGGGCGTGAAGTACCTGGAGGCGGAGGGTATCGCGAATCCCCGGCGCGTCGGCATTATTGGGGGTTCGTACGGCGGCTATGCGACGCTCGCGGCCGTGACGTTCACGCCCGATGTCTACGCTGCCGCCGTTGCGATCGTCGCGCCATCGAATCTGATCACGCTGCTGGAATCGATTCCGCCGTATTGGGAAGCGGCTCGAAAGATTTTCTATGAGCGGATGGGAGACCCCAATACGCCGGAGGGGAAAGCGCAACTTACCCGGCAAAGCCCGCTGAACTCCGCGGACAAGATCAAGACCCCGCTCATGGTGGTGCAGGGCGCCAACGATCCGCGCGTGAATAAGCGCGAGTCGGATCAGATCGTAATCGCCTTACGAGACCGTCAGTTCCCGGTAGAGTACTTAGTTGCGGACGACGAGGGTCACGGCTTCCATCGCCCGGTCAATAACCTCGCGCTATTTGCGGAAGCGGAGAAGTTTCTGGCCAAGTATCTCGATGGGCGCTATCAGGATTCGATGACGCCGGACGTGGCGAAGCGTCTTAGCGAGCTGAAGGTTGATCCCGCCACTGTAGTTATAACCAGGAAGCTCGACTCGAGCGCGGTTGGCGTCCCGGTTCCGGTTGCGGCGCCTACACCCGGCACTTATAAGTACGCGGCTAAGATCGCGGCCGGGGGTCAAAACATTGCGCTCAAGATTTCGACGGAAATCAAAGACGAAAACGGGGCCTGGAAGTTCGTCGACACGATGAGCACACCCATGGGCGATGCGGTCGACACGGCCGTTGTGGACAAAGGAACGCTGCTGGTTCGCACGCGCACCGTGAAGCAGGGACCGGTGACAATCGATGCGTCCTATGAGGGCGCCAAAGTAACCGGGAAGATGTCGAACAACGGAAAGGACACGCCGATCTCCACCGATCTCGGCGGCCCCGCATTCGCAGAGGCAGCGGGTGCGCCCTTCGTGATCGGATGCCTGCCTTTGAAGGAGGGCTACACGGCCACGTTCCGTAACTTCGACGTGCAGAAGCAGAAGGTGAAGTTGTTGCAGCTCTCGGTAACGGCTTCCGAGAAGCTGACGGTGCCCGCCGGTAGCTTCGACGCTTACCGCGTGGACGTGAGCAACAGTGACGATCCTGCGGAGAAAGTATCTTACTGGATCGCAAAGGACACGCGCACCGTCGTGAAGATGGCTGCTACTTTGCCGTCGATGGGCGGCGCGACGCTATCCGCTGAGTTGGAGTAAGCGCGGCAAGCGCTTGAGAAGATGGAGCGGGAGACGAGAATCGAACTCGCAACCAACAGCTTGGAAGGCTGTGACTCTACCATTGAGTTACTCCCGCGATTCTCGAAGTCAATCGGCGGTGAATTCCGTCTGCGTTCCGGTTATCGAATGGCGAAAATAATATCCGAACGAACCACGTGCAACGGACGTAAACTAGGATTTCACAACGATTATGAGATTCACAGTCATAGCTTCACTCGTCTGTCTTTCGCCCGTTTTTGCGTCCGCCGCTCCGCCGCCGCTCATCGACCGGCAGTTGTTTTTCGGCGATCCGGAAATTTCCGCGTCCCAGATCTCGCCCGACGGGCAATTCATCGCGTTCATGAAACCGCTCGACGGTACGCGCAATGTATGGGTGAAGAAAGTCGCCGAGCCGTTCAGCGCGGCTCATCCCGTCACCGCGGATAAGACGCGCCCCATCGCCGCGTATTTCTGGAGCCGCGACAGCAAGTACATCTTATTTGCCCAGGACAAAGCGGGCGATGAGAATTTCAATGTGTTCGCGGTCAGTCCAACGGCCCCGCCCGCGGCAGGCAGTAACGTACCCGCGGCACGCAATCTGACCGACATCAAGGGGGTTCGCGCCGAAATCTACTCGGTGCCGCGGACCATGCCTGACATTATTTACGTCGGGCTGAACGATCGCGATAAGGCGTGGCATGACTTATATGAAGTGCGCATTTCAACCGGAGAGCGCAAGCTGCTTCG
>NZ_CAJCHS010000273.1 GCF_903970205.1 Nevskia soli
ATTGGCGTGTGCTTCTCCGGCGGCGTGGATAGCGGAAGCGTCTTTCTCGCGACTTATTTCGCGATGCTTCGGCTCGGAATGCATCCCGGACGATTGAAGGCTTTCGTTCTGAATCTGGGGGACGGCCCGGATGTAGCGCAAGCGCGGGACTTTCTGGCTGCACTCCAACTTGAAATGTTCCTGGAAACGATTGATGCGGATGCGGCGGAGATCGACGCCGGAGAAACGATTCGGACGATAGAAGACTACAAGCCGCTGGATGTGGAGTGCGGCACGATGGCTCTGGCGCTTTGCCGCGGGATCCGCGAGCGATACCCTGACTGGCGTTTTTTGATCGATGGCGACGGGGGCGACGAGAACCTGAAAGACTATCCGATCGAAGAGAACCCGGAACTTACCATCCGGAGCGTCATTCACAATCCGATGTTGTATCAGGAAGGTTGGGGCGTCGGTAAGATCAAGCATTCACTTACTTACACCGGCGGGTTGAGCCGGTCTTATGTTCGGACTTATGCTCCGGCGCGGAAGTATGGGTTTCATGGTTTCAGTCCATATACACGCCCGGAAGTCATCGCGGTGGCCGAGGCGATTCCTTTCATTGAACTTACTGGGTACAGCAATGAACTGCTATATGAGTTGAAGGGTGAGGTCGTCTCCCGGGGAATCAAGGCGTTGACTGGTTTAGATATGCCGGTGTTCGAGAAGCGACGGTTCCAGCATGGCGCGATTCCAGTCGATGTTCTGAAGAGCCAGCTGCCTTCGCGTGAACCTGAGTACCGTGATCGGTTCCTGTCGCTTTACCGGTGATGCCTGTGTTGACTGAGCCGTACCCGGAAAGTCGAAGCCGGAGAGATTCCTGGATTCTGAGTCTTCGTCAGGACCGCAACCCGGTCGATCCGCGGCGTCCGTACGGGTTCTTCGTCGAGGAGGAGATGGACTTGCGCGGGCACTTAGCTCGGACGGCAGTTATCATGTTAACCAATCGCGAGTGTCCGTGGCGCTGTGTGATGTGTGATCTATGGAAGAACACGCTGACGGACTCCGTGCCGCCGGGCGCGATCACGAAACAGGTGGAATTTGCCATGGACCGGCTCGGGCCCGTGGAAGTAGTCAAGCTATATAACAGCGGTAGCTTCTTTGATCCCCGCGCTGTTCCTGTTGAAGACTATGCGGCAGTTGCTGATCGGCTTCGCGGGTCGCGGCACGTAATTGTAGAGAGCCATCCGGCGCTGGTGGGCGATCGTGTGCTGCGGCTGCGGGACTTATTACAAGGTACCCTTGAAGTGGCTCTAGGTTTGGAAACTGCTCAGCCCGAGGTGCTCCAGAAGCTGAACAAAGGAATGACGCTGGAACAGTTTGCCCAAGCGTGCGACTACCTTCGCGGCATCGGGATCGGCGTACGTGCCTTTGTCATCGTCCAGCCGCCCTTCACGCCCGAACGTGAAGCAGGCTATTGGGCCAAGCGCTCGATCGATTTCGCGTTTGATTGTGGGGCCGGCGCAGTCAGCTTGATTCCCGCGCGCGCCGGGAACGGAGCCATGGAGGCTCTTCAGACTAGCGGGGCTTTTGAGCCGCTACGGATAACTACAGTCGAGGAAGTTATGGAGTACGGACTCACTCAGAAGCGGGGCAGGGTATTTGTGGATCTTTGGGATGCCCAGCTCATGCGAGCCTGCGCCGGTTGTCGAGAGCTTCGGCTTGAGCGGCTTCGTTGGATGAATCGACAGCAGCGCACCGCTCTCGCGATAGACTGCAAGGATTGTCAAGATGCGCCCGCAACGGTTTGACATCGCCATTATAGGTTCCGGTTTTGCGGGCTCTTTACTCGCCATGATTGCGAGGCGGCTGGGCCGGTCGGTGGTGTTGCTGGAGAAGGGATCGCATCCTCGTATCGTGATCGGCGAGTCCAGCACGCCGCTGGCGAACTTACTCCTGGAGGAGTTAGTCGATCGATACGATCTGCCTCAGCTTCGGCCTTTCTGTAAGTGGGGGTCGTGGCAAAAGGCTTACCCGGAAGTTGCGTGCGGTTTGAAGCGCGGATTCACTTTTTACCATCATGATCTGGATCGGCCCGCACCGGCAGTTCACGATCGGGAGAGGCAGCTGCTGGTTGCCGCAAGTCCGGCAGATGAGATCGCGGATACTCATTGGTACCGAGCCGATGTGGATGCGCACTTCGTCTCGTCTGCTGTCGACTGCGGAGTTACCTATCTTGACCATGTTCAGTTAGACTCGCCCGAGTTCGATCGCGATGTTGTGAGACTTTCCGGACGTCGCGGCCGAGAACCCGTTACGTTTGAGGCCGATTTTGTAGTGGATGCTTCCGGCCCGCGAGGGTTCCTGCACAGCTCGCTGCCACTGACTGAGCGCGACTTACCGGGCTATCCGCGCACCCACGCTTTGTATTCACATTTCCGCGGCGTGGAACGGCTCGGCGGGGAAGATGGTGCGCCGTATCCGGTCGATGATGCAGCCGTCCACCATGTCTTTGACCGTGGTTGGATATGGGTGCTTCGGTTCAATAACGGGGTTACCAGTGCGGGCGTCGCTGCGACTGAGGAACTCGCGGGAGAACTAAGATTGTCCGAGGGTGCTCCAGCCTGGCAGCGCCTGATCGCGGCTCTTCCCGACTTACGACGCCAGTTCGCGCATGCTCAGCCGCTCTACGAGTTCCGCTATATCCCGAACCTATCTTTCCGCAGCGGGCAAATCACGGGCGAGCGATGGGCTTTATTGCCCTCGGCAGCCGGGTTCGTCGACCCGTTACTCTCGACTGGCTTTCCGTTGACTCTATTCGGGATCGAGCGTCTGGCGCAGCTGATGGAAACCGGCAAGCTTCACGACCCTGGAGCCCTGAGCATGTACGCCGAACAGACGGATCAGGACTTGCTTGCGACCGCGCATCTTACTGCCGCGCTCTACTCTTCGATGAACGATTTTCAAACCTTCACGGCACGGACAATGCTCTACTTCGCGGCGGCTAGCTACTCCGAATCGGCCCGAAGGCTCGGCAACGCGCACCTGGCGCCCGGATTTCTTCTGCGTAAGCACCTTGTCTTCAGCCGGCGGATGCGAGAACTGGCCGAAGCGCCGCCCGACGCAAACCTGGCGCAAGAGATTCGAGAGGGCATTCAGCCGTTCAACGTTGCCGGATTGAGTAACCCGGCACGCCGCAACTGGTATCCGGCTTTGGCTGAAGACTTGATCGAGTCCGCGCATAAGTTAGGGGCTACGGAAGACGAGGTGGTGGCCATGCTGAAGCGCTGCGGGTTCAACGCGCCCCAACCAGTTCTACAATAAACGATGCCGTCTCTTTCGACCAATACTTACGGAAAAGCCCGCGTCCGACTGGTCAAAGTTCGCCGAGGCGACGACCAGACCGAATTACTCGATTGGACGATCCGCATTTTATTCGAGGGCGACTACCAGGACGCCTATCGGTTCGGCGACAACAGCGGCGTTCTGCCGACCGACACAATGAAGAACACGGTATACTCGACAGCCCGCGCGTCCTCAGCGAGTTCCCCGGAAGCATTCGCCCTTGAACTAACTACCCATTTCCTGCGAGGGAATCCTGAAGCTGAGTATGTGTCGGTTGAGATCGCGGCGAAGCCTTGGGAGCATGCTGTGATTAACGGCAGCTCGCATCCGAGTACGTTCCGCCTGGCCGGCGAAGAATTACAGACTGTGGCAGTAAGAGCTTCGCGAACAGCGACGGAGATACGCTCCGGACTTCGTCATCTCGTGATCATGAAAACCGCGGACTCCGGCTTTGAAGGATTCAAGAAAGACAGCTTGACGACACTCCCTGAGACTGCGGACCGCTTATTGGGCACCGATGCCAGCGCGGAATGGAGTTACATCGGCACGCCAACTTCGTTTCGCGGCATCCGGCAACGGGTAAGAGAGATGTTACTCAAGACCTTCGCGGCGCACCAAAGCCGGTCGGTCCAACACACGCTGTATGCGATGGGAGAGGCAGTGTTGCACCAGGTTCCCGAGCTATCCGAAATCCGTCTTACGATGCCGAACCTGCACTGTTTGTTAGTCGACCTCAGTCGCTTCGGTCAGGAAAATCCGAACGAAATCTTCGTGCCGGTCGACGAGCCGCACGGGTTTATCGAAGCAACCATACGGCGCTAGTAACGGATCTTGTGAAGCATCTCTTCCCACGCACGAAAGGCGGCTTCCGCTTCCTGCTGCAAAGCCTGGCGCATCGGGATTTTTCGCCGGTCAACCGGTAGCGTAATCTGAGAGTAAATGAACTCATCGTCGAAGCCTGCGCTGGCCGCGTCTTCGCGGCTGCTTGCATAATAGACTTGATCCGGCCGCGCCCAGTAGATGGCACCGAGACACATAGGGCAAGGCTCGCAGGAAGTGTATAGGTCGCAGCCTGATAACTGAAAGTCTTGTAGCTTCTGGCACGCCGCCCGAATCGCGACGATCTCGGCGTGCGCGGTCGGGTCGTTGGCGGAAGTCACTTGGTTCGCCCCGGTTGCGATAATCTCACGGCCTTTCGCGATAACCGCGCCAAAAGGACCACCGCGCCCGCTGCGCACATTCTCGATAGATAGCGCGATCGCGATTTGCATGAACTCAGCGTCCATCTCTATGTTCCTTTTCCCAGATAGTAGAAACGCGCAATGAACAGCACGACCAGCACATAGACAAACCAGTTCACTTTTCGGAACTCCCCGCAAACAATCCGGATTAGCGCGTAAGCCGTGAATCCGAACGCAAGACCGTTGGCGATGCTGTAAGTCAGCGGGATGGTAACTAGGGTCAGGAACGCCGGTATCGCGACCGACGGGTCGGCCCAACGAATGGCCGCGACCGAAGACATCATCAGGCTTCCGACGATGATCAGGGCTGGAGCCGTAGCGCCCGTCGGGATTGCTCCGGCGATCGGCGCAACGGGTATCGCAGCCAGAAACAATAGACCTGTAACGATCGCGGTTATGCCTGTTCGGCCGCCGGCGGCCACACCTGCGGAGCTCTCGATGTAACTGACCACTGTGGAGGTGCCCGTCAGAGAGCCGAAAATCGTAGCGGCCGAATCCGCGTAGAAGATTTGGTTCAATCGAGGGATTTGGCCACTTTCCCGGATTAAACCCGCTTTCTCGCCGACGGCTACTAAGGTCCCGATGTTATCAAATAGGTCAACGAACAGAAACGCGAACACAATTTCCAGAGCGCCGAGTTTGGCCGCACTCAGTATGTCGAGGTGGAACGCGGTGGCGCCCAGATCGGACACGTGCCACGTTTGCGGTTGCCAGTGAACCAACCCGGTGAGTGCCCCGACGATCGTGGTCGCAACGATTCCGATCAGTATTCCAGCCTGAATGTGTCGGGCCAGTAGCACGGCCATCAGCAGCAGGCCGAATAAGGCCAGCAGAGTATTCGGGCTCCTTAGATTTCCCAGGCTCACTAGAGTAGCCGAATTGGCCGTGATGATGCCGGAGTTTCGCAACCCGATCAGCGCGATGAACAAACCGACTCCCGCCGCCACAGCCGCATAGAGCTCCGGCGGCACTGCCCCGATGATTAGCTGCCTGGCGCCTGTTACTGTAAGTAGGAAAAAGGCAACACCCGAAAGAAACACGGCGCCGAGCGCGGTCTGCCAAGGTACGCCCATTCCCTTCACCACCGAGTAAGTGAAGTACGCATTTAGGCCCATTCCAGGGGCAAGTGCGATCGGATAACGCGCCAACAATCCCATCAGTAGGGACCCGAACGCCGCCGCGAGACACGTAGCGACTGTCACCGCGCCGATCGGCATGCCGGTTTCATGCAAAATCGACGGGTTCACGAAGATGATGTACGCCATCGTCATGAACGTGGTGCAACCCGCCAGGATTTCCGTGCGCCACGTAGCGCTAAGTGCCGGAAACTCGAAGTACGCTTCAGCGCGAGCGCGCAGGCCGCCCATTTAGAACCAGCGCGACATCACTACCTTTTGTTCGGTGTAGAACGAAACCGCATCTTTGCCGTGGGCGTGAAGATCGCCAAAGAAAGATTGCTTCCAACCGGCGAACGGGAAGAATGCCATTGGCGCGGCGACCGCCATGTTGATTCCGACCATGCCTACTTCGATACGCGTCGCGAACTCTCGTGCAGCCTTGCCGCTCGCGGTGTAGATCGTTGTCGTGTTACCAAAGGGCACGCTATTGATTAAGTCAATGGCGGAGTCCAGCGAGTCTACGCGGATTACTGAGAGTACCGGTCCGAAGATTTCTTCGCGCGCGATACTCATCCTCGGCGTCACATGGTCGAAGACCGTCGGACCGAGATAGAAGCCTTGACTCGATACACCGTCCCGTCCGTCGCACAAGGCCTCAGCACCTTCCGCGATGCCGCGATCGATATAGCCGGCCACGCGATCGCGATGTTCCTTAGTAACCAGCGGTCCCATGCCGGTTCCGCTTTCGGCGGGATCACCAACTTTGAGGCTATTACAGCGGTCGAGCAACGCCGTAAGTAAAGGCTCCGCCACATCGCCCACAGGAACGAGCACGGAACCGGCGAGGCAGCGCTCGCCCGCCGCGCCGAAGGCCGAACTCATGATGGCGTCGACACTCTTCGGGATATCCGCGTCCGGCATTACTACCATGTGGTTCTTCGCGCCACCGAGCGCCTGAACGCGCTTACCTTCCGCGGCAGCAGTCGCGTAGATATACTTCGCCACGGGAGTGGATCCAACAAACGAGATCGCGCGTACTTGCGGATGCTTCAAGAGCGCGTCCACCGCTTCTTTTCCGCCATGTAACAGAGTAAAAACGCCTGACGGCAGACCTGCGTCCATTAGTAACTCGGCGGCACGAGTCGGAGTCATCGGAACCTTCTCCGATGGCTTCAGGATGAACGCGTTGCCGCACGCGATCGCGAACGGATACATCCACATCGGAACCATTGCCGGAAAGTTGAACGGAGTAATCCCGGCGCACACGCCGATGGGCTGGCGGATGGTGTGGGAGTCAATGCCGCGCGAGACGTTTTCGAGCGAATCGCCCATCATCAGACTGGGCATGCCGCACGCGACCTCTACCATCTGGATGGCGCGGCGAACTTCGGCTTTCGCGTCGTCAAGAGTCTTGCCATTCTCGGTCGATAAGATCCGCGCTAACTCGTTCGCATGGCTCTCTAACAGCGCTTTGAAGCGATAAAGCGGCTGCACACGATCGACCACCGGAACATCACGCCACTCCAGAAACGCGCTGTGAGCGGATCGAACCGCGCGATCGACATCGGCAGCCGCCGCATAACTAACTTCCGCGATCAATTCTCCGGTAGCCGGATTATTGACAGGGTGCAGATCGCGATCCGGTGACTCCAAGCGGCCATCAACCAGGGCGCTTACGCGACTGACTGCGGCTTCGGTTGTTGTTGCCATACGTTTCCTCCTGCCCGACTCATAAGTGCGCAATAAAGCGCGCCCGATACAAAGAAGCCAACAAACCAAGCGTACTTATAAACAAAATATAAAGGCGGAACAAATAGCCCCACCAGAGCCACGAAAATACCGGCAGC
>NZ_CAJCHS010000274.1 GCF_903970205.1 Nevskia soli
CCGCACAGAAACTGCTGGACCGCGACGGACCGCGCTTCGATCATGCTGCCGCTATTCGGTTAGGAGATCTTTGGGCTCGCGCCACGTTGGGTATTAGTGCAGTCGATCCGCTTACCGGCCGCGCGAGTAATGCATTAGCGACGCCGTCAAGCTTCGGTCTTAGTCTCAAGGCTGCGCTTCGCAACACGGTCGATCCGCGTATTATGGCTTCTGCACTTTGGACGATCACTCGCGATGGCCGGTCGCTCGATAAGCTTGGTAAGTTGCCTGAAAGCTACTCCGAAGTGTGCTCGAGTCTGTTGACCCGCTGGAAAGCGGTCTTCCCGCTGACCGCCTATTCGTGCGATCCGAAAACTACCGATTCGGCTACCGACCGATTCGAACAGGCTTCGACGCGAGGCGGCGTTATTACCCCGCGGCTAGTCCATAAAGTGGAGCCGATCTATCCGGATCGTGCGCTTCAGTTCCACCTCGATGCCACTAATGAGTACCACGTCGTCGTCGCGACCGACGGGAAAGTGACCGACATCGGCTTGACTAAGGGCATTTTGATGTTCAATTCCGCTTGTCTGGATGCGGTCAAGAAATGGCGATTTCAGCCCGGTAGCCTGAACGGAACGCCTGTACCGGTCGTCGCCAACATCGCGGTAAACTTTCGCACTGGCCGTAGTTAGTTGGGACGCTCGCGTCACGCCCGACTTAGAAAAACAGCTTCAAACCGAACTGGATCTGCCGCGAAGTAGTCGCGGTCGTCGTAATCAATCCTGCCGAAGGACTGATCGAGGCGCCCGAGAATACCGTCGCGTTCGGCGTCCCGAAGTTCGCGCGGTTCAGTAAGTTGAAGAACTCCGCGCGGAACTGCAGGTTTGTCCGCTCGGTAATTGCCGTATTCTTAAAAAGCGAAAAGTCGACGTCAGCCAGCCCGGGTCCGCTATATACACCCCGTCCTAAGTTGCCGTAAGTACCTGGAGTCGGCAGAATAAACGCCTCCGGGTTAAACCATTGATTCGGATTGCCGGTAACCACCGGTCCTGTGAACGCGGGATTGAGCGACGGACGATCGGGGTTCCGGGTATCGCCATCGCCGGATCGATTCGATCCAATCTGCGGCGTAAAGGGAAACCCGCTGAGCAGAGTAACAATCGTATTGAACTGCCATCCTTTCACCAGCCGGTTCGCCTTAAAAGGTAACTCGTACGAACCCGAGATGCTCGCCTGGTTGGGAACGTTGTACGCGGACGGCCCCCAATCGAGGCGCAGGTCGTTGCGGTCCAGAACCATCTGGGCCTGGTTGTTGGCCTGCGCGCCGGTAAGTCCGGAATTGATGTCGAGATCCTTCGACCAGGTATAGTTCGCCCGGAATTGGAAGCCTTTCCGAAAGCGATGACTTACATCCACCTGGAGCGCGTTGTAACTGCTATTCCCTTCCGTATACCAGAAGAAGCCCGCACCTAACTGCGGATTCGGCCGGGTTGCACCGGGTCCCGGAATATATTCGGCGCCCTCGGGAACAATGTGCGGAGTATTCGCTAAACTCGCGACAGTTGCGACGCCCCCTGCGGAACACCCGCTCGGGTTCGTGCAAATCTGAGTGGGAATGGTGTTCGGATCGATGCTCAACAGGCCGTGATAGCCGAACTCGCCCACATAGCCAACGCGCAGCACGGTATCGTGGCTGAGTTGCTGCTCCACGGTGAAACTCCATTCCTGCACGGTCGGAGTCTTGGCGTTCGGCTGCACGCCCTGCGGCGCAAAGATCGTGCCGGGCGCGGGAGGAACGCCGGCAGTAATCGGTAGCAGCGAAGGCAGTGAGCCTGTCTTAGAAACCGATCCGTTGTAGGGCGGGATCGAGTTCAGCAGAAAGCTTAAATCATCTATTAGAGAGTAATAAGTGCCAAATCCGGCCCGAATCGCCGTCTTTCCGTTACCAAACACATCCCAGGCCAGCCCCGCGCGCGGCCCCAGTAAGTGTGTCGCGTTATTTTGAGTAAACGCGGAACTCCCTACGTTCGGCGTAGTGATCAAGATACCCGCCGGATTGGTCAGATAGTTGGAGGCGCGCCCCGATTCTTCGTTCCACCCGGTGGTGAACTCGTACCGCAGCCCTGCTTGAATAGTCAGATTCCGAAAGATCTTAATCGAGTCCTGGAAGTAACCCGCGCCAAACAGACTCCTCCATCCGAGTTCATTCGGGTCCGGCACCACTTGAAACGATGTCACGGTACCTTGCAGGAAAGTCGTCAGGCTCGCGAAGCTGGCTTGTCCTAACTGGCGCGATGCATCGTCATCGTTATCCTGCACGCGCTGCAGCCACACTCCCGCGCTAATCTGATGGCGTCCCTTCGTGATTTGAACGCTGTCCGTGTAAGTGAACAGGTTCCGCCGATTCCAGACGTTCGCCGCATTATTCGGTCCGGCTGAAGTAATCGTGCCGCCGGCCGTGGTAGTCACGCCCCCGCCGACCACAATCCCGCCCGGTCCCAGGCCGGTCACAAAATCCGTATCCGCCGGAAACGAAGCCAGCGGAAAAGAATCATAATTGAACGCCGCGCGCGAGAAGCCGGCACGAAACGTATTCAAAATATCCGGCGAGATGATATGCGTTTCCTCAACGCTAGCCACCTGGTTTTGCAGCGTTTCATAAGAACCGAAGAGCGGGTCCGACAAAGGAATCAGGCTATCGCCGTTATCAATCGTATAAATCGCGGAGAAGGTATCCCGGTCACTGAAAAGGTAATCCGTCCGCATCGTACCGAAGTCTTCGCGGATCGTCTGTTTCGGATTGTTATAAGACAATGCCGTTCCGCTGGGAAGTCCTCCAACCGTTAGTTCCGGACCATTCGGCAGCGGCCAAAGCTGCATATACTTAAGCATCGCCGGGTTGAGCTTCGCCACCGTGGTATAGACTCCGGAAGCATTGGGCAACAACCCTTGCCGCGCCTCCGAATCGGGAACTACGCTCACACTACTCACGGCCAGCGATTGGCGGAAACCTTCGTAGTTACTAAACAGGAACCACTTGTCTTTTCTTACCGGCCCCCCGATCGCCCCGCCGAACTGATTCCGCCGGAACGGAGGAACCGAAGCCTGGTCGAAGAAATTCCGGGCGTCCAGATCGCTGTTGCGCAGAAATTCGTAAACCGTGCCATGCAGCTGATTCGTGCCCGACTGCGTCACCACGCTGATCTGGGCGCCGGCCCGTTTTCCGTACTCTGCCCCATAGGTATCGGTGAGAACGTTGAACTCGCGAATCGCGTCGATGCCCAGCAGTTCGCCGCTGACGCCGCCCGGATTGATGGCTAACTGGCTGGACCCGGTGTACTCGATCCCGTTCAGAAGGAACAGGTTTTCGTAGATGCGGCGGCCATCCACCGAGAATGCATTGCCATTGCTGGTGCTCGTTTCCGGACTTCGTAAGGCGGTGTAGTTGATCGTGCCCGGGTTCAACGTGATCAGGTTGTCGAAACTGCGGCCGTTCAGTGGGAGGTCCTTGATCTGCTCCTCGCCGACGACGCCTGAGATCGCGGAAGTCATCGTGTTGACCAGCGGTGTTTCATCGGTTGACGTGACTTGCTGAACGAACTCGCCCAATTCCAGCCGGAAGTTGACAACCGCCTGTTGCCCCACCACCAACGACACGCCGGTGCGAACTGCGGTCTTAAAACCGGCCTTCTCGACCGTTAACTCCTGCGGCCCGAGCGGCAGTGAAACCAGGGTGAAGCTACCGGATTGATCCGTCGTCACCGTTCGAGAGGCGCCTGTTTCGACGCTCTTGACCGTGATCTTCGCCCCGGGCACCAGCGCGCCGGATGCGTCTTCCACAGTTCCTGAAATCGCCGCCGTCACCTGCGCGCGAAGCGGACTAAAACACGCCCATAAACTCAGGGCGCTGAATAGAAGAATACGAATGCGGGTTCTCAAGGAACCCCTATGGTACCGTTTTTTACTGCTGCCGATACTCCACCAGCGCCTGATCCCATTGCAGACCCCGTCCCTCGAAGTGGCGCCGGATGGTGAACTTGGTCTTGTCGAGCGACATCACCCAGCGGTCATCGATGGCGACATCGTCATCAGCGGCATGCGTTACCGAGTGAATCACCAGATCGGAAACGTCCCACTTCGCCGTCGACTGAACGGGATTGCCTTCAATCGTATTCTGCGTCGTCGAGCCGTCTAATTCGTAATGCAATTCGCTCGTGCGCAGATGACCGGCATCCATCTCTTTGACGCTTTGGCGAAGCGTGTTTCCGGATTGCTCGATTACATCCGTGCGGGACTTGGGTGAGGTAAGACCGGCGAAATCGCTTTCATCGATATTCAGTTTCCAGGTACCGGTGAAATCGGGATGCTCTTGCGCAGAGAGGACGAAACAAAAAGCCGCCGCAAGAAGCGGTAAGCAACGCATGTTCCCAGTTTACGGCCTCAAGTGGTGGCCGCAGACCGCGAAGGTGGTTGTATTGCGACAGGCTGGTTGTGGAAAACAGCCAGCCTGCCGCAAATTCCTAACG
>NZ_CAJCHS010000275.1 GCF_903970205.1 Nevskia soli
CGTTGCCGTGGATGTTGAATAGATTGTCCTCGTCGGCGAATTCGTCACCGGCGAGAATCATGGGAATGCCGACCGCCGTCAGCAGGCAGGCAAAGGCCAGCTTGACGCGGCGTCCGATCTCGTTATTGTCCTCATCATCATCGTTAGGGAATTGATACCGGAAGGTGGTTGCGATCCGCTCCTTATGTTGGCCCTCGACGTCATGGCTGCCAATATAGTTCACCGATTCCGCCATATCCGAGAAGCCGAACGAGCGGCAGTCGACCATTTTCTGCACGGTCGACTCGAAGCTCTCGCCGCCGGCGCTTTGGCCCAGGACAGCGGATCGTAAGTACTCGCGGAAGTTGTCGTTCCAGAGCGCGGTGATACGACCCTGCCGGATGATGTCGAGCGGAAGATTCAGTTCCTCTCCCACGACCAGAAACCGGGCATCGGCGTCGGTTTGGGATAGTCCAGCAGCGGCGCAGCGCGCACGGAAACGGTCTCGCGCGTTGCTGGTAAAGGTTCCGAGGAAATCCCAGTTCGCGACGTTCTCGACGCTGTCGATCCGGTATCCGTCGATATGGAAGTCCGTCATCCAGCGTTCTTGCGCGACGAAGTGAAGATTTCGTGCGGGCACGAAGGTTGCATTTTGGCCGGAAACCGGATCGTAGGTCGTCGTTTGCCGGACGAATCGCCAAAGAGCGCTGCCAAACCCATTTCTCGTTTGCGGATTGCCGGGGGTGCTGCGAGAGTTCAAGGCGTCCGGATCGGACAGGTCCGGATGTTGGCCGTCGATCGCGATGTGAAAGTCATCGAAAGCGATGCGCTCGTAAGATCCGCTGCGAGCGAAAGCCATAACGACGTCATCGATCAGACGAATGCCCAGGCCGTGGCAGGTTTCGGAGAGACGGCGCAAATCCGCGTTCGCGGTTGAGAAGCTGTTGTATTCGGGCTGCCCTAACTCGGCATCGGGGGCGTACATGTGCGACGTGCCATAGCCCCATTGCCGGGCGTAGAAGCTATCCGCCGGGGGCAGTAATTCGATGGCATTGATCCCGAGTTCCGCGATATGAGCGCTGCCCTTTTGCGCCGCTGCGAGCTGGTCGAAGTTGGGGGATAGAGCGGTGGGGTCGAGCATGGCCAGCACGTCGCGAAACGTGCCGATTCCTTCCTCGGAGCCGCCCCTCGGCTTACGCATCCACGTCGTTGGAAGCTCATAGATGATGGTGAAGTTGTTGGCGGGGAGTCCGCCGGGGTTGTCTCCGCCGGGTGGGGTAACGGGCGTGCTGTCCTGATCGCAGGCGACCAGTTGGCCGCCTTGAAAAAGGATGACGGAGGCGGGCTGCTCACCGCCGGCCTCCAGAAGACGCCAGTCGGGAGTCGCTGTGATGGGATCGGTCACCCGAACGCGGGCGCCCGGATTGCTGCCCGGCCGCGTGTCATCCACCTCGAACCAGTAATGATAAACCGATCCGTCGGTAAGCCCGCAATCCGCGGCGGCGATCTGCCATAGATCGTCAAGTCCCGCCACGGCGGTTAGATCGAGGGTCCTCGGCCCTTCCAGCGACGGCGGCGCGCCAAACTTCAGCGTGCCGATAACCAGTTTCGGGGACGTCTGTTGCGGCCCCCACAAGGTGAAGGCCGTTTTTCTGCGGTTTAATAGATCGGCACTCATTCCACATACCTCTAAATCGAGCTTTTGGTCAGCTTAGTTTACTCGAAAAAGCTGAAGTTCAAGCAGAAAAACGCGTGGAAAAGCTGGCGCGATCGAAGCCTTGCGATACGAGTAGAGCCGATCGCCTCTTCGGTGCATCCTAAGATCGAAAGAGCTGCATATGCTTAAAGAAGGCGACATCGCACCGAACATTCATCTCCAGACGGACACCGGTGAGGACTTCGATTTGAAGGCACACCGCGGCCGCAAGATCGTTCTCTACTTCTATCCACGGGCCGATACGCCCGGATGCACCGTCGAGGCCTGCGAGTTTCGCGACGAGGGGCCGCAGTTTGTCTCCAAAGACGCGCTGATCGTCGGCGTTTCGCCCGACACCGTGAGCGCGCAGGCCAAGTTCAAACAGAAGTTTGATTTGAATTTCGTTCTGCTCGCGGATAAGGACAAGGAGGCCGCGATCGCCTACGGTGTGCTCAAAGAGAAGAACATGTACGGGAAGAAGGTCATGGGCGTGGAGCGCACCACCTTTCTGATCGATGAAAAGGGACGCATCGCGAAGATCTTCAACAAGGTCAAACCGGAAGGCCACGCAATGGCCGTTCTGAACGCGGTCTGAAGCCGCGGCTGTGGCCTTGGAGCCACGCGTGTGGCGCGTGAAAGACTCTGTTATCCCGGTGCGGGGCGTGGGATAATTGTGCTCATATGCACCCGAAGTTCCTGCTGCGTGCGGGCCTCCTTGCGGCCGCGCTCTGCGGCCCTGTTTTGTCCGCTGCCGATGTTCCAGCCGCGTCATCGACGCCGAACGTCAAAGTCGTCGAGATGATTGTCGCCAAAGTGAATGGCGAGATCATCACCCAGACTGAATTGGAGCATCAGCGCGCCCTGATTCAGTCGGAACTGGAAAAGGACGTTACGATTCCGCGCGACAAGCTCGCCGCCGAGGTCAATCAGAAGCAAGCCGATGCTCTTCGCGGGAAGATCGACGAGCTGCTTCTGACCCAGAAGGCGAAGGAAGAATCGATTAGCGTCGATGCCGAAGTGACCAAGCGGCTGGCGCAGCTCCAGGCTGACAGCAAGAAAGCGGACCCGGAAGAGTTCCATCGCTGGATTCAGGAGAACGCGGGTATCCCGTTTGAAGATTTCAAGAGCCAGATGCGCGACCATCTGTTGACCCAGAAGCTGGTCAGCCAGGAAGTGGCTTATAAGATCAACATCCCGCAATCCGAAATTAAGGATTACTACGAGAAGCATAAGGCGGATTTCGTTCGCGAGGAACAGGTGTTTCTGCGCGAGATCCTGATCGCGCCCAAGAGCAACTCGCCGGCAGATGTCGCAGCCGCGGAGAAGAAGGCCAAAGAGATTTGCGCGCGGGCCCGCAAGGGCGAGAAGTTTGCCGAACTTGCCCGGTCTTACTCGGATGCCGCCACGGCCCAGCAGGATGGCGAGTTGGGCGCTTACAAGCGCGGGCAGTTGCTGAAGCCGATCGAAGACGCCGTTTTCACACAGAATCGCGGGTATGTGACCGATCCGATCCGGACCAGCGGCGGCTTTGAAATTCTCAAGGTCGAGGAGCGCTATCAAGCGGGCCAGGCGGCTCTGGAAGATGTCCAGAACGAAATCATGGACAAGCTGTACGCGCCGCGTATGGAGCCTGAGCTTCGCAAGTACCTGACGAAGCTGCGTGAAGACGCGTTCATCGAAATTCGCGGCGGCTGGGTGGATAGCGGAGCGGCGCCGGGCAAAGACACGAGTTGGAAGGATCCGGCAACGATTCAGCCCGAGACCACGACGAAGGCCCAGGTGCAGGCACAGAAGAAGAAGCGCATTCTGGGCGTCATCCCACGTCATACCAGCTCGGTGAGCTCGTCCGATCCCGGTGCTGCCGGCAAGTCTGCAACTCCGCCCGCGGCTCCCGGGACAACCCCCGCGACGACGCCTGCTTCGGGTTCGAGTTCGTCCTCTTCGTCGTCGCCGTCTTAAGGATGAAGCCGTGTTACGTCAATGAGCTGGAGGCAAGCCAGCTCATTACCAGCTCGTTTCTGGTTTATTCGAAAGAGATCCGCGAGAAGAAAACGGGAGAGCCTTATCTCTCGCTGCTGCTGGCCGACAAGACGGGCCGCATCGACGCCAAGATGTGGGACAACGTCAACGACGCACTAGCTGCGTTTGACCGCGACGACTTCGTAAAAGTGAAGGCGCTGGTTCAGATTCATCAGAACCGCCCGCAGTTGACGATTCATAAGATCCGGCGGTTAGACGATCATGAGGTCGAGTTCATCGACTTCTACCCATGTTCCTCGCGCGACCCGGATGTGATGTGGAGCGAACTGACGGCCATTGCGGGCGAAGTGAAGAACCCGCATTTGCGCGCGCTGTTGCAGGCGTTCCTTGCGGATAACGAGATCGCCGTCCGTTTCCGCCGCGCACCGGCCGCGAAGACGATTCACCACGCGTTTCTCGGCGGCCTGCTGGAGCATGTCCTTTCGCTTTGCATGCTGAGCCGGTCGGTTTCTACCCACTATCCGCACATCGATGTGGACCTCCTGATCACGGGCGCCATTCTCCACGATGTGGGTAAGGTTTACGAGCTCACCTACGATCGCGGGTTCGGCTATTCGGTGGAAGGGCAGCTTCTCGGACACATTCCGCTGGCGCTGCGGATGCTTTCGGACAAACTCCGCGATCTGCCCGATTTTCCGGATCGGCTGCGGACCCTTGTCGAGCACATGATCCTCAGCCATCACGGGCAACTGGAATTCGGATCGCCGCGCGTTCCACTGTTTGCCGAGGCGATGCTGTTCCACTACCTGGACGACATGGATTCCAAGATCGAGTGCATGCGCAATCTGGTGGAGAACGACCGGACCGGAGATCCGCTCTTTACCGGCTACAGTTCGCCGTTGCAGCGCGTGGTGCTGCGCAAGGAGGCGTTTCTGCACCCGGCGCCGGTCCCGCCTTCCGCGACCGTGGTTCCCACCGCGGCGGAAGTCGCGCGGCCGGAGCCCTCCAGCTCTCCCTTCGGAGCGAAGCTTCTCGACGCGCTTCGGGAAAACTGATGCCCGAGCCCGCGCGCATTCTCATCCGAGCCGCCAATTGGATCGGGGACGCGGTCATGTCGCTGCCCGCATTACGCGCCGTCCGTAGCCGCTACCCGCAAGCCCACATCGCCGTCCTCGCCCGGCCCTGGGTGGAAGACTTGTACCGCGGTGAAAGCAGCGTCAACCGCGTGATCGCGTATACGCACCGGCCCGGCCTTCACGACTTCGCCGCCAAATGGAACACGACGCGAATCCTCGCTCACGAGAAGTTCGACCTGGCGATTCTCTTTCAGAACGCGTTCGAAGCCGCGCTGATTGCAAAACTATCCGGAATTTCAAAGATCGTGGGGTATAACCGCGACGCGCGCGGCCCCCTGCTCACAGAATCCATTCCGGTTCCATCTCCCGGAGAAATCCCCAAGCACGAACGGTTCTACTACCTCGAACTGCTGCGCCGCGCCGGAATCATCGATGAGATCCCGAAGTCCGACGAAATCCGCCTCGAATCCGCGCCGGTTAGAGCCGCCGCGGGACGCGAGACACTTGCCTCAATGGGCGTACCGCTCCCCGTAGTTGGAATCAGCCCAGGCGCTGCCTACGGGTCCGCGAAACGCTGGCTGCCCGAGC
Organism: Nevskia soli; assembly: GCF_903970205.1. Classification (GTDB taxonomy): domain Bacteria; phylum Acidobacteriota; class Terriglobia; order Bryobacterales; family Bryobacteraceae; genus Bog-113. The sequence goes on from NZ_CAJCHS010000275.1 coordinate 5,320, forward strand.
GCTTCGCCGAGGCCGCCATCCACCTTGCATCCGAATATAAAGCGTCAATTTGCCTTTTTGGTTCCTCTGCCGAGCGATCGCTCTGCGATTCCGTTGCTGAGCTGATCGTCAGCCGCGCGCCGAAACTTTATGTCCGCAGTTTGGCCGGGGACACGTCATTGCGCTCGTTCATCGAGTGTACGGCGGCATGCATGCTGTTCCTGACCAACGATTCCGGAGCGATGCACATTGCATCCGCGCTGGGCGTTCCCACGGTGACGGTTTTCGGGGCCACCGATCATCTCGCGACCGGGCACACCGGAACGCGCGGCCGCGTAATCCGCAACGATGTTCCGTGCAGCCCCTGTCTGCGGCGCGAGTGCCCGATCGACCATCGATGCATGACCGGAGTTCCTGCTTCGGCAGTGGTTGACGCGGCGAATGAGCTGTTGAGCGTCCATTGAATACACGTGACAAAATACTCACGCCCGAACAAGCGATCGAATGCGCGAAGACGGTGGCGGCGAACCTCGTGATCGGGCGTTTCGATGTCCTCCGCTCATCGACGGTTGCCCGCCTATCCGCGCTCGCCCGGCCTAATACGCGCCTCTTCGCCATTGTTCTGAATGACCCTTCTGCGCTGTTGACGCTTCGCGCACGCGCGGAGCTTGCCGCAGCGCTCCGGGTGATAGACTACGTGATCCCTGTGGAAACCGATCCCGCCGATTTGATCGCTGGGTTGATCAATGTGTCAGCTCCCGGCGAAGTCTTCGATGAAACCAACGCGCACCTGCGAGCGACGCACGAGCTAATCGACCATGTCCGCGAACGGCACAAGGAGCCCCGCCATTAGCTCCGGCATCCTGGTCGTCCGGCTGGGCGCGATGGGCGATGTGCTGCACGCCCTGCCCGCGGCCGCGTCGCTCAAGCACAGTTTTCCCGCGTCGAAGCTAACGTGGGTGGTCGAGAGCACGTGGGCGCCGCTGCTTGAAAACAACAGCTTCATCGATCGCGTGATCTGCGTCGATCGCCGCCGCCCAGCGTCGTGGCTAAGCACGCTTCGTGAGCTGCGCGAGCAGCGCTTCTCGCTGGCGTTCGATTTTCAAGGGCTGCTCAAGTCAGCAGTCACCGCGTCGCTCGCGCGGCCGGACCGCTTGATCGGATACAGTCACCGGCTGGTGCGCGAACGGATGGCGGCGTGGTTCTATTCCAATCGCGTCTCGAGCGCGGCGGTGCATGTGGTCGATCGTCATCTGGATGCGGCGGCTGCCGCCGGCGCGGTCAATCTGATTCGTTCCTTCCCGCTGCCGCAAGGCATGCCGGAAGGCGATCTTCCCGATGCGCCTTTCGTTCTGGCCACTCCCTCGGCCGGATGGAAGAGCAAGCAATGGCCGCTCGAATCCTACGCGGAGGTCGCCCGCTTGTTGAAGGACCAGTGGAACATCCCGCTGGTTCTGAACGGGCCGCCGTCCGCGCGCGCAGAGCTGGAGCAAGTCCCCGGGGTGTGGGTTCATTCGAGCGGCATCTCCGGCCTGATTG